>CAINDZ010000479.1 GCA_903847545.1 uncultured bacterium
CACGCCTCTCCCCTTCCCCAGGCCGCCAGCGCCGGCCCCGCCTCGCGCGCGACCCTCGAGTCGGCCAGGCGCGCATAGCCCAGGTGATGCAACGCCTCGGCCACCATGAAGCAGCTGCCGGTCACCAGCACCGCGTCGTCCGGCCCCAGCGCGGGCGCCAGCAGGCGCAACGCGCCCGGAACGTCGTCGACCAGGCGGTAGCGACCGACGGCCGGCAGGACGGCGTCCCCGGTTTCCGCGCGCAGGTTCCAGCCGTCCAGCAGCGACGCCAGCTCGTCACGTCGGCGCGAGCGCGGCAGCGCCACCGGCGCCGCCACCACGCCGGCGCACGACCGCAGCGCGCGCCCCACCGTGGCGGGCAGTTCCTTGTCGTACATCGCCCCCAGCACCACGAACCGCCGGCCGGCGCACGGGCGCGCCGCGAACGTCGCGAGCGCCTCGCCCAGGGCCTGCTCGTTGTGGGCCGTGTCGAACAGCCAGTCGGGCCGGCGCAGGACCAGCTGGAACCGCCCGGGCAGGAAAAGGTCCCGCAGCGCGGCGGCCGGGTCGGCCGGCACCAGCTGCTCGCCGGCGTTGCCCTGCAGCCGGGCCAGCGCCAGCAGCGACAGCGCCACGTTGCGCCGCAGCACCGGGGCGCCGGGATCGGGCAGCCCCGTGAACACGCGGTCGCGCAGGGCCAGCCGCCAGGTGCCCTCGCCGTCCGGCTCGTCCTCCCAGCGGGCGACCTCGTCCAGGAAGTGGCAGGGGCTGCCGGCCTTGACCGCCGCCTCGAAGGCCTGCGGGCGCAGCTCCTGGTCGACGCCGCAGAACAGGGGCACGCCGCGCTTGAGCAGGCCCAGCTTCTCGGCGGCGATGGCCTCGCGCGTGGGCCCGAGGATGGCCTGGTGGTCGAGCCCGACCGAGGTCAGCAGGACGGCGCGCGCCGGCAGCGCGTTGCTGGCGTCGAGCCTCCCGCCCAACCCCGCCTCGCAGCAGAGGAAGTCGACGCCGGCGTCGCGGGCGATGGCGACGGACATCGCCGTGAGCACCTCGAACCAGCTGGCGCCGTGGCGGTCGGCCAAGGGGCGCATGCGGTCGACATAGTCGGCGAACACGTCCGCCGGCAGCGCGTGGTCGTCGATCAGGATGCGCTCGTACACCTGCAGCAGGTGCGGGCTGGTGTAGGTGGCGACGCGATGACCGGCCGCCTGCAGCAGGCGCGCCAGCGCCCGCGTGGTCGAGCCCTTGCCGTTGGTGCCGGCCACGACCAGCGTCGGCAGCCCCTTCTCGGGGTGCCCGAGGTCGGCCAGCACCGCGTTGATGCGGTCGAGCCCGGGGCGGATGCCGAAGCGGTTGAGCGCGAACAGCCAGCGCGTGGCCTCGTCGGGCGGCTGGAACGGCGGCGGCAGGTCGGGGGCGATGGCCGGCTCACCGGGGTGGGCCGCACCGGCGGGACCCGGCACCCTGTCGAGAGTCATGCGGCCTACCCCCGCGGCGGCCGCCGCACCGAGACGTCGCGCCCGTCGGTGAACCACTCGAGGGTGGACTCGATCGTCTGCTTGAGGTTCTTGCGCTCGCAGATGATGTCGACCATGCCGTGCTCTAGCAGGAACTCGGACGACTGGAAGCCCGGCGGCAGGTCGCCGCCGATGGTCTGCTTGATCACGCGCGGGCCGGCAAAGCCGATGAGGGCGCCGGGCTCGGCGATGTTCAGGTCGCCGAGCGTGGCGTAGCTGGCCGTGACGCCGCCGGTGGTCGGGTTGGTGAGGATCGACAGGAAGGGGATGCCTTCCTTGCGCAGGCGCGCGAGCACCGCGCTGGTCTTGGCCATCTGCATCAGCGAGAGCAGCGACTCCTGCATGCGCGCGCCGCCGCTCTGGCTGAGCACGATGGCGGCCTCGCGGTACCGCAGCGAGTCGAGCAGCGCGCGGGCGATCTTCTCGCCCACGACCGAGCCCATGCTGCCGCCCATGAACGAGAAGTCCATGATGGCGGCGCTGACCGGGATGCGGCCGATCTCGCCGCGCCCGGTGATGACCGCGTCCTCCTTGCCCGTCTTGAGCCGGGTGGCGCGGATGCGGTCGCGGTAGCGCTTCACGTCGCGGAAATCGAGCGCGTCCTTGCTGAAGATGCCGCGATGCGTCTCGGTCCAGCTGCCCTCGTCGAACAGCAGCTCGAGGTACTGCTCGGTGGTGAAGGGCAGGTGGTGGCCGCAGGCGCCGCAGACCCACAGGTTGCGGTCCAGCTCGCGGTGGTAAAGGATCTCCGAGCACTGCGGGCACTTCCGCCACAGGTTGTCGGGGATGTCCTTCTTCTGCGTGCTCAGGACCTTGATGCCCTTGGCCGCCTCGTTCAACCAGGACACGGATGCCTCCCGGATAATGCCAGCAACGCCGGCGACGGTCCCGCCGCCGGCGTCAGTTTCAGGAAAGGTAGCGCCCGGGGCCGGGGCCTTACAACCCCTCAGTTGCCCCGGGGGCCGGGTCCCCGCCGTCGGCCAGGGCGTCCAGGTCGCAGTCCAGGATGATGGCATCCTCGCCGTTGTCGGCGTAATACCGCTTCCTGACGCCGGTTTCGTGGAATCCGTGGCGCTGGTAGAAGGCCCGGCCGCCCGTGTTGCCGCGCCGCACCTCGAGGGTCGCCTCGACCAGGCCCAGGGCCCGCCCGCGGCGGGCGGCCTCCCGCAGCAACGCCGTGCCCACCCCCCGGCGCCGCCAGTGCGGGTCGGCCGCGATGTTCAGCACGTGCAGCTGGTCGGCCACCAGCCACGCCATCAGGAACCCGACGACCTGGCCGCCGGACTCGGCCGCCAGGGGCAGCCGCATGGGGTCGGGCTCGAGCTCGGACAGCAGCGCGGAAAGGGACCACGGGTCGCCGAAGCACAGGTTCTCGATCACGGCGACGGCGGCCAGGTCGTCCGGCCCGGCCAGGCGCACGGTGACGGGGCCGGCGCCCCCGCTCACGACGGGTCCCGCCGGCTCTCGAAGCCGGTCGGCGCGGCGTCGGGAGCCTGCGGCGTGCAGTCGAGGTGCCGGTTCAGTTCGGCGTCCGAGGCGCGCAGGTACTCGGGCAGCGCGGCGAACGCCGCCACCGCCTCCACGTGGCCCGCGGCCACGGCCTGCGCCAGCACGCGCGCGGTGGCCGGGTGCGCCGACGACCAGCGTCGCAGCACCGGCGCGCCCCGGGCCACCAGGTCGGCGCGCAGGGCGTCGTCCGGCCCCAGGATCAACGGCGCGCCCTCGCCCCCGTAGACCGGCGCGTCGGGATCGCCGACGGCCTCGCGGGCCCGCGCCCACCAGGCGTCGGGCGTGGCGGCCGCGGGCTCGGCCAGCGCCTCGACCCAGCCGCCCCGGCGGCGGTACACGGCGGCGAACACCTCGCCGCGCCGCGCGTCCAGGGCCGGCACCGCAAGGTCGGCA
>CAINDZ010000480.1 GCA_903847545.1 uncultured bacterium
GACATGTTGTGGTCGTAGTGCTGGCCGGTGTGGATCAGCAGGGGCTGCAGGCCCGGCCGGGCCGCCATGGCGCGCCACAGGGGCGCGACCTTCATGAAGTTCGGGCGGGCGGCGGCGATGAGGAAGATCTTCTTGGGCACGTTGGCTCTCCTGCTTCGGATGGCGACGCGTTGTCGCCGATACCTAGTCCCTGTGCTTCGGCCTTGTCAACCGGCGACGCGTGCCGCGGGCAACCGGGCGGTTCGACGCTGGACACTGCCGGGGCGCAAGATGATAATTCCAGCCTGGCAATGCGGTTGCGCCCGCTGCCGCTGGCCCGAGCCCCCTGGGGAGTGCATGCGCCGTCGTATCGTGGTCATGGGACCGCTGCCGCCCCCTTTCGGGGGCGTTTCCCTGCATATCGTCCGTTTCTTGGAACTGCTTAAGTCCGAAGGCATTAGGGCCTCCGCTCGTCCCTATACCGGCACCACGCGCACTGATCGCAGGGGCAAGCTGGCCCAGGCGGCGCGCATGCTGGCCCGAATCTATACGGGCGGCTGGGCCGGTCCGGATGACGTCTTGCACATCCACTACGGTGGACTCGGCTATTTCCTTGCGCTGACGCCACTTCTGGCCCTGACCCGGGCGCGCAAGGTCATCACGTTCCATTCCGTGCGGGTTCTTCAGGACCTCGAGGGACGTCCCGCCTGGGTGCGTCGCCTGACGCTTGCGCTGCTGGACCGCTTCTCCCTGTTCGTGGCGGTGCGCCGCGAGATCGGGGACGACCTACGCACACTCGGGCTGCAGGGCCCCGCCATCACGGTGATGCCCGCCTTCCTGCCTCCGGCCCCCGCCGAGCAGGACATCACTCGCCTGCCGGCCGAGGTGGGAGACGAACTCGTCGCCGCCCAGGCCGCCGGCCGCATCCAAGTCTGCTGCGGCGCCTACTACCTCGGCAAGGGCTACGGCCACGAGGATATCTACGGCGTGGAGAACCTGGTGGCGGCCCTCGGCCGGCGCGCCAATCCCGGCGAGCGCGGACTGGACCTGTGGGTGCTGGTCTCGAACACGCCGCAGACCCGCGAGCAGGTCCTGGCGGAAGAAGCCATCCGCGCCGCCGGCGCCGCGCTGTCCGGCTGCCGCCTCCACCTGCACTTCGGGTTGCCGCTGCTGCCGGTGATGTCACGCTGCAGCGGGTTCCTGCGTCCTTCGCGCGAGGACGGCGATAGCGTTGCCATCCGCGAGGCCATGGCGCTGGGAATGCTGGTGCTGGCCAGCGATGTCGTGGCACGCCCGGCCGGAGTTCAGACATACCCGGTGGAGGGTGGGCTGGCGCCGGCACTGGAGCTGTTCCTGGGCTCGCTCGAGCCCGTGGCACCGGGCTCCGTACGCGGCATCCACAGCGCTGATGCCGGGCGTTATCGATCATTCGTGCACGAAGTGATGGGCTAGGCGTCCGCCAGCCAGGCGCACAGCGCCCGCAGCATCCAGGCCTGTGACCAACGCATGTGGATGATGGACTGCGCGTGGCGCGGGTGCTTCTGGAAGCGGAAGCCGCCCCGGCGCTCGTCCCACAATTCGTCGATGCCGCGGGCCAGGATGCGGCCCGCGAATTCCTGCGCATCGGGCTGGAAGCGCGACAGGCGCAGGAAGGTCAGCGCGCCCTGGGCGAAGCTGTGCGGATCCAACGGCCAGCGCGTGGTGCTGTAGTATCGGGGCGTGCCGTCGGACTCGAACAGGTTCTGCCTGTAGTAGGCCAGTCCCGACGCCATGCCATCGTCCCACCGTGAGGTGCCCAGCAGCGCCGCCGCGCGATGGACCGTCTCAAGATTGAAGCCCGTGTGCAGGTTGTCGATCCACTGCCAGTGGTCGGCCTCGCCGTAGATCCACGAGCCGTCGCGGGCCTGCCGGGCCATGACCCAGGCGACGGCGCGCTCGGCATCGAGACGCCATGCTTCAGTTTGCGGCGCGTGTGGGGCGGCCTGCGCCAGGATGCGCGCGCCGAAGAGCGAGGCGTTGTACACGCGCGTGCGGTCGCCGGGCGAGTAGCTGAAGCAGATGCCGTCCGCGTCTTCGTGCCGGTGCAGGTGCTCGGCCACGAAGCGCGCCGCGCCGACCGCGGCCTGCCGCCAGCCGGGTGCATCGGCGTCCTGCAACGCGTCGATGGCGAAACTGCTGGCGACAACGGTCGGGAAGTACGCGGGCTGCAGGAAAGCCTTGCTCTGCCAGGGGAAGTCGTAGCCCCAGCCGATGGCCTCGGGCCAGGCGCCGGGCTCGCCAGCCAGGCGGTTGGCCAGGCCGGGCGTGACAACGCGCTGGCCGAAGGCCGGCGAGCCGTCCACGCGCGAGGCCAGGCTGAGCAGGGCGTCGGCCAGCCAGGCTCGGCGGCCGTTGCCGTCGGGTAGGCCGGGATATTCGGCCGCCCCCTGGAGCACGAGTGCCAGGCCCTTGGGGTTCAGCCCGGCCGGCACCAGCAGCAGCGGCCGCAGGTTCACCGGCGACCGCTTGACGCCCTGGATGACCGCCAGCCGCGCCAATCGGGAGCTCCGCAGGACCGGCGCCAAGAGGCGGCTGTTCAGGCCGTCATAGGGGTCGGTTCCCGCGAACCCGGCCGCGGCCAGGTTCTCCCAGACCCGCAGCGCGATGCGCTGCAGTTCGTCCCGCGACGCTTCACGCATCGCCTGCGCCCGGCTCCCGCAGGAGAGCGTCGACATCGACCTTCTCGGTCGTGCCGCGCGCCAAGGCATCCAGCACGCGCAGGGTGGCCAGCGTGGTGGCCAGTTGCGAGCGCCAGCCGATCGGCGCCTTCCCGCTGCCGATCGCGTCCAGGAACGCCGTCACCTCCTCGGCATGGCCCTTGCCGCTGCAGCGCACCTTGCGGCTGCCGCGCCCCGACCAGAGGCGAACCGACTGGAAGTTGTCGATGACGCCGCTGCGGCCGGCCCCCAGCACCTCGAGCTGCTCCTTCGGCATGGACTTGGCGCCCTCTGCGAAGTAGCCGATGCTGCCGACCGAGCCGTCGGCGAAGCGCAGGGAGATGACGACGTTGTCGTCGGCCTTTACCTGCGTGTTCGGGGTGCGGATGCACATCGCGGACACCTCGACAGGGTCGGCGCCGCACATGAACTGCATCAGGTCGATGAAGTGGCACACCTCGCCCAGGATGCGGCCGCCGCCCGCCACCGGATCCTGCGTCCAGTGGCTGGTGGGGATGTGCCCGGCGCTGATGCGGTACATCATCGTCAGGGGGCCCGGGTTGCGCCCGAAGTGCTTGCGCAGGGCGCGGGCGGCCTGTGAGAACCGCCGGTTGAATCCCACCTGGAGCAGCGGCATTGTGCCGGCGGCATCCATGGTGGCGACCTGCCGGGCGATGTCGCGCAGTTCGGCCTCGGTCAGGCAGAGCGGCTTCTCCACGAAGACGTGCTTGCCGGCCTTCAGCGTGGCCAGCGCCAGCGGGCCGTGCTGGTCGTGCCGCGTGGCGATCACCAGGGCGTCCGTGCCGGCGTGACTGATGACGGCCTCGGGCGAATCCACCGCCACGGCGAAGCCGTTGCGCTTGCCGACGTCGGCCGCGGTCATGCCGGTGCGCGTGAAGATCGTCTCCATGCGCGTGCGCCTGTCGTCGCGGAACGGCGGCAGCAGGAATGTCTGCGCGAACGAACCGCAGCCGGCGAAACCGATGCCGATGCCGTCCGACTTGCGCGCGCCCGTCGTCAAAGGCACCTGCCGCCTCGGGGCCGGCGCCTGGTCCGGGTACTCGAGCAGCACGCCGCTGAACGGCTCGCTGCGGTCGGCGATCATCGCATAGGCGCGCGGCGCATCCGCGAACGGGAAGCGGTGCGTGACCATCGGCAGCGGATTGAACGTGCCGGCGGCCATCAGGTCGAGGACGGCCTCGAGGTTGCGACCCTCGGTCCAGCGCACGAACCCGGCGGGGTAGTCCAGGCCGGCTTCCTCGTAGGTCGGGTCGTAACGGCCCGGCCCGTACGAGCACGACACGCTGAAGCGGATCTCCTTCTCGTAGTAGTTCTCGCGCGGCAGGTCCATGCCGACGGCGCCGACGACCACCACGCGCCCGCGCTGGCGGCTGATGCGCCCCGACATGGCGACGGGATCGCTGCTGGCGGTGGCGGCGCAGATCAGGACGAGGTCGGCGCCGCGCCCGCGCGTGAAGTCGCCCACCTGGGCCTCGACGGCGTCGCTGCCCAGCTGGCCCCCGGCATCGGCCAGGCCCAGTTCGAGCGTGCGCGCCACGGCGGCGCCCGAGATGTCGGTGGCGAACACGCGGCAGCCGTTCGCCTTCAGCAGGCTGCAGGCCATCTGGCCGATGATGCCCAGGCCGATGACCACGGCCGCCTCGCCCATCGTCGGCTCGGCCAGGCGCACGCCTTGCAGCGCGATCGAGGCCAGCGTCGACATCGATGCCGCATCGGCGCCGACGCCCTCCGGCACACGGACCACCAGGTTGCGCGGCACGACGACCTCGTCCGCGTGGTTGGCATAGCCGCCGCCGGCGCAGGCGACGAGGTCGCCGGGCGCCACGTGGTCCACCTCGGGCCCCACCTCGGTGACCAGCCCGGCCAGGCTGTAGCCCAGCGGCCCGGCGCCGTCGAGCTTGTCGCGCACCTTCTGGATCGTGTGCTTGAGGCCGAGTTGGCCCACCATCGCCAGCACCTGCTTGGCCTGCTCGGGCTTGGCGCGGGCCTTGCCGATCAGGCTCATCCGCCCGGTCACGATCTTGTTGCCCTCGGTGCCGGGGCTGATGGCCGAGTAGAGCGTCCTGACCCTGACGAACCCGGGGGCGAGCAGGGGCGAGGGGGCCTCGACGAGGCTGACGGCCCCGTCCTTCATGGTTTGGGCAAGGATCTTCACGAACGTCCTCCGCTGGGGTTCCGGACCCGTTTCCGGGTCATCGAACGGGGTATCGGCCGCCCCGCACGGGGTATGAGGACAGAATTGCCGCTCAGCGCGGCAGGGCCTCCAGGAGCCGATCGACCGCATTGTCCAGGGAATGATGGGTACACACGTGGTCGTGGCAACGCCGGGCCATGGCGGCATACCGAGGTGCGTCGTCGAGCAGGGCGTTGATCTTCAAAGCCAGTGACGGCAGGTCGGGGTCGACGATGCCGAGGTCAAGGCGGGTGACGGCCTGGTCCGGATCGATGCACAGCGAAACCGCCGGGATGCCCCGCGTCCATGCATAAAGGAATCCGTTCGGGAAACCCTCCCAGTCCGAGGTGTTCAGGAACAGCCTTGAACTCTCGTAGACTGCGCCGACCTGGTCGGGATTCACGAAGCCGCGGAACTCGACGTTGCGCAACTCTCGCAGTTGATCCACCAGGTTCTGGGAGTATGCCTTGTCGGGCCCGGGGCCGCCGACGACCAGGAACCGCCGGTTGGGCATCAGGCGCACCATCTCGACAAGCTTGTCCGCGCGCTTCTGGACCTTGAACGACGCAACCCAGCAAATGTCGTAGGTGGCTTCCAGTCGCGGGCCGGTCCACGGCGGTGCGACGATGCCATTGGGGACCACCGGTGCCTTAATGCCGAAGTTGCTCTTCATGAGCGCCTGTTGCTCGTCCGACTGCACGGTCACGCGATGAGCCATGTTGAGGCTGGATTCGTAGAGTCGCCGGAACAACGGCGGCAGGTCCTCCAGCTCCTCTCGCAGGCAGTGCGGAAGGTTGGCGACCATGAACGTGTATCGGCCGCCAAGCAGTCGCGCGTAAGTCATGACGAAGAACGAGAGGAAACGCGTCGACCGCAGGACATAGTGGCGGGCGCGGGCACGGCGCATCGCGGAGAACAGGCGCCACAGATTGGCCAGTGCGCGCGTCTTGCTGCGGTCGTAGGCGACGCGATTCGATCGCAGGACGGTGAACCCGTCGATCTCCTCGACGGCCGGCTGGCCGTAGTCACCGACAACGAAAACGACCGGGTATCCGCGGTCCCGGAGGCCCCTTGCAAGCTGGACAATCTGAAAACCCGCTCCGCCGGCTTCGTCTGCCACGCCGGGCCGGAGGTTTGGGTAGACTTCCATGCTCACAAAGCAAATGCGCGGTAGGGTGGCCATTTTCAACCTGTTCACGTCTGGGCCGGCGCGGGATTCTCGAGCTCCGAGACCCCCGTTTGATGTAATCGGGGACCTCGGGAAATTGCAAGAAATTCCGTGAAGCGCAACCATGTCGTGCACGCGCGGCTGGCCAGGCTGGTTGCGGTCGTGAACATCATCGGTTCGCGGCTCTGCTCACCGCGTATCCACAGCCAGGCTTTTCCCGAGGTCGCCCGAGAAGGCAATGGCCGAGTCCTGGCGCAGGTGGCTTCCGTCGTAGGAGTGGTACGGCGCGTTGGGAAACTCCAGCCAGTGGCCGCCGGCCTCTTCGAACGCGGCCGCCAGCCTGGCTTCGTCGAAACCCAGCAACCGGTTCTCAAGGGCCTCGAGTTCGTCGGTCGTGGGCGGCCGGAATGCAAAGACCTGCACGCCGGCCCGGGTCCAGGCGCGCGTCTGCGCCATGAGTTCCTGCACGAGGGTTGCGTCCAGCGACTGGCCGGTCAGCTGGGCCGTGTAGACTCCGAGGGCCTCTTCGGGATTCTCGGGCTCCTTGAGTGAACCGATCCAGCCGTCGTCATGGAACTCCTGGTGGTAGAGCGAGTGCGGCGCGAACCCCAGTACGGGGCGGATCAGCTCCACGGGCTGCACGGGCTGCAGCCAGCGCATGATCCCGGGGAAATGGAGCAGCAGCCAGCGTTCGTCGCGCGGCTTGTGCAGGACCTCGCGGTATTGCGCGTTGCCCGCCTTGACGCTCATCAGGGTCAGGGGCGTCACCCCGAGCAACATCATGGGTCGGCTGGCGCCGGGCGCCAGGCGCGCTGTTGCCGCCTCGTAGATCTCCGGATTGAGTCCCCCGGCGTTGTAGGCGAAGTTCAACACCTTTCCGCCGCCGAGGTGCTTCGACAACACCTCGGGCGCCACGCCGCGCAAGGTGCGAGAGTCCCCGAGAACGATCACATCGCCCTTCTGTCCACCCGCGGTCTTGACCATGTAGAACCGCGCCTCCTCGGTCCGGTCGCGATCGAGCGGGTCCGGCGAGACCGGCTTGACCCAGTTTCCGGCCACGCACAACGGCGCGGCGATCAGCAGGGCCAGAACGGTGCGGTCGAATCTCATGGCCAAGGACCTCAGAACTGGAAGTAGATGAACTTGCTGCCGGGGCCGCGAAGGTAGATGAAGAGCGGGATCAGCACGACCACGCCCGCGAATTCCCAGTTGCGTCGCGCCTGGGCCGACCAGGGCATCCTGTCCGCGAGGCCCAGGTACTGCCAGGCCTCGCGGCCCACGGCGAGTCCGAGCAGGATTGCGATGTTGAGCGCGCCGTAACCGCCAAGGCCGACGCGCACAGCATCGGCGAGGCCGCCGGAGAACGAGAAGAGGCGCTTCAGGATGGCCCAGGCCTGGTGGATGTCCGCTGCCCTGAAGAAGACCCAGGTGATGGCCACCTGCAAGGCGGTCACCGCGAGGGCGATATGTCGACCCCAGGGCAGTCGCTTGAGGCGCTTGGGCATGCCGGTCAGCCGCTCGACGGACAACAGGATGCCGTGCAGCACGCCCCATGCCACGAAGGCGAGCCCTGCACCGTGCCAGAGGCCGCACAGGAACATGGCGACGATCGCCGCGGCTGGATAGGCCAGGCGCATCTCCTGCTCCACGGAGGGAAGCTTGAGCCGGTCCACCATGCGCAGGAACCTGTAGGTGAGCGGCGTGAACACGTACTTCCAGATCCAGCCCGAGAGCGAGATGTGCCAGCGTGTCCAGAACTCGGACAACGATGTCGACAGGTACGGATGCCGGAAGTTGAGCGTGAAGTCGTAGCCCATCCAGCGACCCAGACCGCATGCGATGCTGCTGTAGCCGCCGAAATCACAGTAGATCTGGAAGGCGTACGCCACGACGATGATCCACCAGTAGAGACTCGCCTGCGATGGCGAGGCTGAGCCGAAGGCGGTGTTCACATAGGTGGCGAGCCCGTCGGCGATGACCAGCTTCTGGAAGAAGCCGAAGACGATGAGCTTCAATCCCTCCCAACGATCATCGGCGGTCGGCGTCCGGGAGGCGGCGAGCTGCGGCAGCATCTGGTCGGCGCGCATGATCGGTCCGGCCAGCAGGAGCGGAAACAGCGACTTGAAGGCCAGGTAGTGCAGCAGGCTCGGCGTGGGCTCGAGCTTCTCGTTGTACACGTCGATGGTGTAGGAAAGCGCCTGGAACGTGTAGAAGCTCACGCCGATCGGCAGCATCAGGAGGAATGGCGGCACGGAGCGCCCGAGATGGGCGGTGACTCCCATGGTCGCCAATGCTCCGTCAAGCAACTCGACGAGCCACCCGGTGTACTTGAAGACGGCCAGGGACCCGAGGTTGAGGACCAGCGAAGCCGCGAAGAGCCGCTTGCGGGCCGGTGCAGGCGCCCCGGCCATGGCGCGCACGATCAGGAAATCCAGGATGCCCGGTACAAAGAGCAGGAAGAGGAATCGCCAGTCCCACCAGCCGTAGAAGACCGCGGCAGAGGCCAGCAGGAACAGGTAGCGCACGTTCGGGCGGCGTCGCGCGGCCGGCCAGGCCAGGAAAAAAAGCACGGCGAAGACCAGGAAAACGGCCGAATTGAAGAGCATCGACTACCGCCGGGAGGATTGTCGGCAAGGGGCACAGTGACCGCCATGCTAGCAGGCGGTGCGCGCGACTGTCAACATTGGCCGGATTGCCGGCAGGGGCCGTCCGCGGCGCCCCGCGCCCTTGCCCGGGGCCGGTCATCGTGGCTATTGTTGGGCCATGTCGTCGGCGGACCCGACGACCGACGCACCGATCGCCGGACCAAGAGGCGCCCACCATGTCGTATCGCATCGCCGCGGTGTCGTTCCTGAACGCCATTCCCCTTGTGGAATGGTTCACCGCCGCGGACCACCCGGAAGTTGCTCTGGAGCGGGCGTTGCCCAGCCTCCTGCCCGGCAAGCTGATGCGCGGGGAGGCGGACGGGGCCCTCCTGCCCGTGGTGGAGATCTTCCGCGGGGATTGCCGGTTGCTCGGGGGCACCGGGATCGCCGGAAGGGGAGCCGTCGACAGCGTGAAGCTGTTCGTGCGCGCCCAGCGGCAACGCTCACTCGACATGCGCTCGCTGTCCGACCTCACGCACATCGGCGTGGATCGCGGGTCCCGCACCTCGGTGGCGCTCTTGAGGATCCTCCTGTCCGAGTCCGGCGTGCCTTGTCCGGGGTTCGTCGAGGTCCAGCCGCGCCCAGGGCGCAGCCTGGAGCCGAGCGAGGGGATGCTGGTCATCGGCGACCGATGCTTCGAGTTCGACCGCTGGCGGCGCGAGGATCCTCGCGGGGCGGATGTGCTTGCCGTGGACCTGGGGCAGGCGTGGTTCGACTTCACCGGCCTGCCGTTCGTGTTCGCGGCCTGGGCCGCCGCCCCGGCGTTCGCCCAGTCCGCAGGACCCGAACGTGTGGACGCGCTGGCAGACCTGCTGACGCGCGCGCGAGAGTACGGGATCGCCCATCTGGACGAAATCGTGGCCCGGGAGGCGGCCGCCGGCCGCCTCGGCTGCGATGGCCGGGCGACAGCCGATGCGCTCGATCGCTATTTCCGGACGTCGCTGCGGTTTCGGCTGGGGCCTGAGGAACTGGCGGGAATGGAGTGTTTCCGAGGCCTTTGCATCAAGCATGGACTGGTGGCCACGGGCCCGGGCACCGGGGAGACCGCGGCATAGTCGAGTTCGCGGGCCGACTGCCGGCTCACTGAGGCGGATTCTCGCGTTTTCGGTTATCATGCGCACCTGTCGTGTCCCGCATCGCCGCTCCACCCAAGAGGTTGTGGTTCATTGAGCATCCCGTCCGACCCTTGGAACCTCGGGCCCATGCCCCCCGACCGCTTCGCCGAGTTGGTCGAGCAGAAGGCCGCGCGCGCGCCCGCCGCGGCGCCCGCGCTGCTGCCCGTCGACCCGCCGCGCACGCCGACGGTGTCAACGCCGTTCGCGCGCGAGGTGCTGGCCGCCGCGCTCGAGCGCCGGCTGACCGGCGGCGAGTTGCTGGCGCTTTTCGAGGAGGCGTCGCTGCACGACCTGGGCGACACCGCGCAGCGCCTGCGCCTGCGGCGCGCCGACCCGGACGTCGTGACCTACATCATCGACCGCAACGTCACCTACACGAACCTGTGCTACGCCGACTGCCAGTTCTGCGCCTTCAACCGGCACCTGGGCGACGGCGACGACTAC
>CAINDZ010000481.1 GCA_903847545.1 uncultured bacterium
ATCCCCGCCACGCAGCTCTCGCTGCAGCCGCGCCGCACGGCCGACCACCACTACCGCCTGGGCCTCGCACTGGCGCAGCTGCGTCGCGACAACGTCCTCGTGATCGGCAGCGGCGGCGCCACGCACAACCTGGGCGCGCTCGGCCCCGGCATGCACCTGCCCGACTGGGCGGCCGCCTTCGACACCTGGCTGGACGAACACGTGCAAGCCGGCGATGCCGACGCCCTCATCGACTGGGAGGCGCGCGCGCCGTTCGCCGCGCGCAACCATCCGTCCAACGACCATTACCTGCCGGTACTTACGGCCCTCGGCGCCGCGGGCGACGGCGCGCGCGGCACGACGCTGCACGCCAGCGCAGCGTACGGATCGCTGTCGCTGCGCGCGTTCGCCTTCGCCTGATTCCCAATCGCTACAAAAACAGTGTGCTTTAAATATTCAGGCGTCGATGGCTCCGCTTTCGGCTTGCCCTGCCTTGTCCACTTATGGTGCAATACGGGGATCAGTGGCGCGCGGATCAGGCGCAGGGGATGGCGCCGGGCTGTGGGCACACTGGGGGTGTCAGTTCCGCTCCCACCCGAAGGAGTGATCCATGGCCGACCAAGCTGCTCCCGGCGCCGTCAGCGCCGGCCAGGGCGAACAGGGCCTGCCGCGCATCATCTTCGCATCCGCTGCGGGGACGATGATCGAGTGGTACGACTTCTATATCTTCGGCAGCCTCGCGACCGTCATTTCCAGCAAGTTCTACCACACGGGCACCCCGCTCGGCGACCTGATCGCCTGGCTGGCCGCCTTTGCGGTGGGCTTCATCGTGCGCCCGTTCGGCGCCATCGTCTTCGGTCGTGTCGGCGACATGATCGGCCGCAAGTACACCTTCCTGGTCACGATGACCCTGATGGGCCTGTGCACGTTCGCCGTCGGCCTGCTGCCGACCGCGGACCAGATCGGGCCCGCCGCCGGCATCATCCTGATCCTGCTGCGCATCCTGCAGGGCCTGGCCCTGGGCGGCGAGTACGGCGGCGCCGCCACCTACGTGGCCGAGCACGCGCCCGCGGGCCGTCGCGGCTTCTACACCAGCTGGATCCAGATCACCGCCACCCTGGGCCTGTTCGTGTCGCTGGGCGTCATCCTGGCCACCCGCAGCATCCTGGGCGAGGAGCAGTTCAAGGCGTACGGCTGGCGCATCCCCTTCCTGATCTCGATCCTGCTGGTCGCGTTGTCGCTGTACATCCGCATGTCGCTGCGCGAGTCGCCGATGTACGCGAAGCTGAAGCAGAAGGGCCAGCTCTCCAAGAATCCCATCAAGGAGAGCTTCGGCAACGCCTACAACCTGCGCTACGTGGCCCTGGCGCTGTTCGGCGCCACCATGGGCCAGGGTGTGGTGTGGTACACCGGCCAGTTCTACGCGCTGTTCTACCTGCAGAAGATCTTCCAGGTGAGCCTGGTGCACTCGAACCTGATCGTCGGCGGCGCCCTGCTGCTGGGCACGCCGCTGTTCGTGTTCTTCGGCAACCTGTCCGACAAGATCGGGCGCAAGAAGATCATGCTCTGGGGCATGGTGCTGGCCGTGCTGCTGTACTACCCGATCTACGGGGCGATGGCGTCGTTCGCGCCGCCCCCGAAGGATCCCACCAAGCCGATGCAGCTGTTCCTGTTCCCCTACCAGGGGTACCAGCCGGTCATGCTGTCGCTGCTGGTGTTCCTGCAGGTCGTGTTCGTGACCATGGTGTACGGCCCCATCGCGGCGTTCCTGGTCGAGCTCTTCCCGACCAAGATCCGCTACACGTCGATGTCGCTGCCGTACCACATCGGCAACGGCGTCTTCGGCGGCATGGTGCCCATCATCGGCCTGTCGTTGATCAACTCGACGCACAACAACTTCGCGGGCATCTGGTACCCGATGGCCATCGCGGCGGTGTGCGCCATCATCGGCTTCTGGAAGCTGCCCGAGACGCACCACGTCGACATCTCGTCGGACCACTCGATCGCGTCCACGCGCAAGACCAAGCCGGCGCCGGCCTCCGGTCGCCGCATCCTGGTGCCGCTGGACGGCTCGCACACGTCCGAGGGCGTGCTGGCCCACGCGCAGTCGCTGGCCAAGGCCGACGGCTCCGAGTTGGTCCTGCTGCAGGTGGTGAACACGGCCGGCGAGATCTTCAGCGATCCGTCGATCGCCGCCGAGGACGTGTCCGCGGCCGAGGCGGCCGAGAAGTCGTACCTCGAGGGCATCCTGGCGCGTGTCCGGGCCGAGGGCGCCAACGCTTCGCTCGAGATCCGCGAGGGCCCGATCGCCGACACCATCCTGGCGACGGCGCGCGAACTGCAGGTCAACATGATCGCCATGTCGACCCACGGTCGCACGGGCCTGCGGAAGATGCTCATGGGCAGCATCACCGAGGGCATCGTGAAGCATTCGCCGGTGCCGGTGCTGGTCATCCGTCCGAAGGACGACTAGGCCGCGCCCTGAGTGAGGGTTGTGCCGTCGAGATTGAGTCCGGCCACGCCGCAACTGCAGCGTGGCCGGCTTTTCTTTCGGGATCAGGCCGCGTACTTGAGCTCATGGCGCCGCAGTCGCGGCAGCGCCCGCGTGCCGATGCTTCGCCAATAGTATTCGGACCAGCGAGTGGGCAGGCCGGTGCGACTGACGAAGATCCGTCGCCCCAACAGCTCATCAGATGTCACCCGATGATCCAGCGTCCCGCGCACCTCGGCCGGTGTCGGCCCGCGCGGTTTCTTCTCGCGCCGGCTCTTCATGTAGTTCCGCCACACCAGGAACACCGCCAACCGCTCGGCGCTCGCCTGCCGACGCTTTGACCACGCGATCGTCTCACGCTTGTGGTTCGCGCTGCTGTGTCGTACGAGCATGTCGGCCAGATTCACAGGAAACAGCGGATTCCCGGCGTCCCGGCGCTCCTTGCTCGACGTGACCAGATGCGTCACCGGGCAGCCAAGTGAGCGGATGGCGTGCGGATAAGTGCGATGATCGTCGCTAAGCACCGTCAGATGCGACTGGCTGCCCGCGACCACTTCGAGCAAGTGCTTCACGTCCCTGAACACGGCCTTGGGGTCCGGCCGACCGAACGCGGCCTCCAGGCGTTCCCGCTTTCGTTTCTGGGCAGGCGTCATCGTGCCCGAACGACGGACTTCACTGTCGGTGAAGTAGACGATGAAATCAGACTCCGGCTCCACAGCCAGGTGGTGATGAAAAGGCCAGTACTGGGAGTGCTCGAAGGTCACGAAGCCGTCGATGGCCACGCGCTCGGCTGGAGCGGCCGTCTTCATCTGCTTGGCATGGAACAGCAGGCAGTGCCGACCCAGCCGGGCCAGTTGCTGGTCGATCGTGGATGGCGAGACACCGAGATCACGCGCGATCTGGCGATTGGCCATGCAGCCGGTGGTCTTGGTCAGCAGGGCGGGCAGGATATCCGGGCGTTTCAGCCAGTAGGTTGTGGCGAAGGTCTGGGTGCTGAAGGACCTCCGGCAATGGAGGCATAGAAACCGCTGGACACGGTGCGGCGCGACCTGTCTACCGAAGGTTCCGATGCGTTTGAAGCGCCAGTCATCCGTTAACTGCAAGTGATACATGCAGTTGGGATTGGGGCAATGCGGCGGAATGAAGGATTCGGCTTGGTTGATCATGTCCAATCCGGGCATTACCCGGGCCAGACACATTCTAGCAGGCACAACTCTTGACGCGCCCGCCGCCAGCCCCGACCTTCGCTCCGGATGCCGCCGCCTTCCGCCCTCGGCACGCTGGAGCCGCCATGGACCTGACCGGATTCGCCCTGCTGACCCTGTCGTCGCTGTTCGCGGTGATCGACCCGCTGGGCTGCATCCCGTTCTTCACGGGGCAGACCGCCGGGTTCTCGCGCGCCCGCAAGCGGCACATCCTGGTGCGCGCCCTGCTGGTCTCGCTGTTCGTGCTGCTGGCGTTCACCTACGCGGGCAGCCTGCTGCTGCACACCTTCGGCATCACCGTCGAGGCGTTCCGCATCGCCGGCGGCGTCATCCTGTTCGGCATCGGCCTGGACATGCTGCAGAGCCGCCCGCGCCGCTGGCACACGGGCCTGGACCAGGCCGCCAAGCTGGCCGCCGCCGAGGCGGAGGCCGTGCCCATCGACCACGGCCACGACCATGACCACGACCCGTCCGTGACGCCGCTGGCCATCCCGATGATCGCCGGCCCGGCCTCGATCACCACGGTGATGGTGCTGCGGGCCGAGTCGCCGGGCGTGCCGGGCGCGCTCATCGTGGGCCTGGGCGTGGCGCTGATCCTGCTCCTGACGGGCATCATCCTGCTGGCGGCCGACACCGTGCTGCGCCGCCTGGGCGGCACCGGCATGCGCATCGTCGAGAAGCTGATGGGACTGCTGGTGACGGTGATCGCCGTGCAGCTGGTGATGAACGGCGTGGGCCCGTTCATCTCGGGCCTTGTGCGCAGCGGTTCGTGACCGGTTGCCGGCCGGCGCCGGCGCGATTCCCCGTTCGCATTCGCCCTTTGCATGGTAGGATGGGGGCGCGCGCCGCGTGGCGCGCCCTCGACCCGGGCCAGGAAGGCGGCGTTCCGCATGTCGAACCGCTCGCACACGTCACGCAAGGGCCGGGCCGTCGCCGCGGCCTGGCTGGTGGCGGGCGTGGCCGGCCTGGGCGGCGCGGGCTGGGGGCTGGCGCAGGCGCCGTTTTTCCACCGCCAGGACCTGCCGGCGTTCCGGCGGCAGCACCGTGACCTGTTCGCGAAGGCGGACATCGTGACGCTGGCCTCGGTGCCGGTGCCGTTCCGCATCGCGGGGCACGACAGCCTGGCGGGCATCCTCGGCTACTGCCGCTTCGACAACATCACCGCCGGCGTCGAAGAACAGGGCGTCGCGGCGCCGGACATCCGCTGGGCGCCCGGCCACGAGCGGCAGTGGCCCGCGACCATCACCTACAGTCCGCGCACGGCCGTGCTGCGCGAGCCACCCCCGCTCGAGTGCATCCTGACGTTCCCGCCCGCCGGCGCCGGCGTGCCGCGCGCGTTCACGATCGAGGCCGAGGTTTCGGTGCTGCGCTGGGTGGACACCGGCCGGCACGAGGTGGTCTCGCGCCGGCTGCTGGAACGGCACACCGTCTACGTGCCCACCGACCCCGCCGAGACGGGTGTGCTGACCGAGTACGATCGCCTGACCGCGGCGCAGGCGCGCGCCGAGAGCATGGGCGGCTGGGGCGTGTTCGGCGGCATGGCCGGGCTGGTGCTGGCCTGGAGCGGCGTGTCGGGATTCCTCGACGCGATCGGCGTGGTGCGCATCGACAAGGGCGGGCGCATCCGGCGCGTGCGCAAGGGCGGCGGCCGGCGGAAGCGGAAGTGATCCCCTCGTCATGTCCATCCTCGACGCGATTGGCCATACCTCGCTGATCCCCCTGCGCCAGACCCCGGGCGGCTGGTGGTCACCGTGGCGCCGGACTCGGGGCTGAAGTACCTGGGGACGGACGTCTATCGGGCCGGGTAAGGGCTTCCCAAAAAAAGTTCCACGGGCGGGGGCGCGCGGGCCAGCTGCCGGGCGAGAGCAGCTGGTGTCGCGGCGTCGGCGACCCGTGGAACCCGTGTGCTGGTCAGGGTCCTCGGGTGGGGGCCCGAGGTTGGAAAGCCCAGCATCGCAGGCAACTATTCTACGGGACGGAACGGCTGGCCTGCAAGAAGCAAAAGCGCGAACTAAAAAATAGTGCCCCAGGAGAAGTCATTTGTCGCCCGACGCGTGAAGAATATTTACAGAAGTCCCGTATAATCAACCACTTCGAGTCAATATTAGACATATGGTCTTGATTTTATCATTAATAATTTTCATGTGTTGTTTTTAACAATTAGGTGAACTAGAATTCTCAACCGGAACTCGGAGGGAGTTCTCTCGCCCCCACTGGGAGGTCACCATGCGGAAGCTTGCTATCACGATCCTGGCCCTGGCCATCGTCTGCCCCGTGCTGGCGCAGGCCGGCGCGCCGCTCACCGGTTCCTGGAGCACCACCGACCTGGGCGGCCCCGTGCCGCTGGGCCGCTACACCGAGGGCTGGACTGCGGGCGGCGGCGCGATGCTCGCCGGCACCACGCTGCACGCCGCGTCGTGGGATGGCGCCACGCTGGGCGGCATGTGGTCGTACTCGTGCGCAGTCGAGGGCAGCGATGCCGTGCTGATCGACGACGCGGTCATCGCCGGCAACGGCACCCGCACCTGGAAGAAGAACTTCAGCGGCGGCACGATCTGGCTGAGCGGCGCCGGCCCCTGGGGCAACGGCGATGCGTCGTACTCCGGCACGATCATCTCCTACACGGAATACGAGACGCTGACCTACATCGGCGGCAACGTGATCTCCGCGCGCACGAACGTGAACGCCGTGGCGTCGATCGACGGCTACGACACCGCGTGCCTGGGCTTCTCGGTGGGCAACGGCGCCAAGGTCGGCGACACGACCGGCGGCATGATGGCCAACTACCCGGCGCTGCTGACGACGTCGTGCAGCCCGACGGCGCCGAACGGGGCGTTCTGGAACTTCGCGCAGATGACGCTCTACATCGCCAACTGCACGGTGGGCGAGGAGCCCGCCAGCTGGAGCTCCGTGAAGGCGATGTACCGGTAATACCGGCCGCCCCTGCATCACGGACGAAGAAGAGGCCCGGGGCGACCCGGGCCTCTTCGCGTTTACGAGCGTGGTCGTTGCGCCGTGCGTTACCGCAGCATCTTCCACAGGTACGCGTACGTGATCGACCACATGTACGCCCGCTGGTTCAGGTTCGCCGCGGCCCCATGCCCGCCCTCGGTGTTCTCGAAGTAGTACACCGGCTTGCCCATGTCGGTCATGCGCTTGACCATCTTGCGGGCGTGGCCCGGGTGCACGCGGTCGTCGCGCGTGGACGTCATGAAGAAGACCTTCGGGTACGTCTTC
>CAINDZ010000482.1 GCA_903847545.1 uncultured bacterium
GACCCGCGGATCGCCGGGCGATTGTCGCCGGGGGCGCTGGACGCCTGCTTCGACGTCCGGACCCAGCTGCGCAACGTGCCGCGCATCTTCAACCGGACGTTGGCCCGCAAGGACTGGTGAATTTCGGGAACCTGGGCCTGAGAAGCGGTGTTCATATACAGTCGCCGGCCTGTTTTCAATTTCAATAACTGACGGCGTGGTGCTGAGTTAATTCGGTTGACGCGTTGCTGTGGGGGGCGTAGGTTTCCCCCGCAACAGGTGACCTGGCCGTCGAGATTCCAGGCACCGCAACACTCCTGGAGGAGGATTGACGATGCGGAAGTTCATCCTGGTCGGCCTGGTTGCCGCCATGGTCGTGGCGGTCGCCGCCATGGCTGCCGAGATGCCTGCGAAGGTCACCATCAAGGAATGCGCGGCCACCAAGGGCGCCGTCGAGTTCGACCACAAGGCCCACGTCGCGCGCGCCAAGGCCTGCGCCGACTGCCACCACACGATGAAGGACCTCACGGCCGAGAACGTGGCCACCAAGGCTGTCGAGTCCTGCGGCAAGTGCCACATCAAGCCCGAGAAGGCCGAGACCCCGACCTGCGCCGGCAAGACCCCGAAGGACAACCCGTACCATCTGGGCTGCATCCCCTGCCACAAGGAAGCCAAGGCTGCCAAGGCCGACTCCAAGGCTCCGACGATGTGCACGGGCTGCCACGCCAAGACCGGCGCCTAGTCCCGGTTCGCGGCCTTCAGTGCCGTATGGCGGGTCCCTCCCTGGTGGAGGGGCCCGCTGTTTTTTGCCGGCCGGCCCGCCGGGTCCCGGGGTCCCCGAATCGGCGCTTTCCCGGCCATGGGGCGGGTGCTAGATTGGGGTCGCAGCGCCCGCATCCGCGGCCCGGCCGCCCCCCGACCTCGCACGACGGAGCAGCATGGCAGCGCACGACGAGAGCTTTTCGCCGGTGCCGGTCGACCGCCTGGACGACACGGCGCTGCGCGACACCCTTCGTTCCCATGGCCTGACCCTGTCCACGTCCGAAGCCCGCCGCGTCGCCGACCTGCTCGGCCGCCCGCCGACCCTGACCGAGCTGACCCTCTTCGACACCATGTGGAGCGAGCACTGCTCGTACAAGAGCAGCCGCCCGCACCTCAAGAAGAACCTGCCGACCGACGGTCCCAACGTCGTGGTCGGCCCGGTCGAGGATGCCGGCATCATCGACTTCGGCGAGCACGACGGGCGCCAGTGGGGCATCATCTTCGCCCACGAGTCGCACAACCACCCCAGCCAGGTCATGCCGGTCGAGGGCGCCGCCACCGGCATCGGCGGCATCGTGCGCGACGTGTACTGCATGGGGGGCGAGGTCATCGCGACGCTGGACCCGCTGCGCTTCGGCTGGCCCGAGGCCGGCGCGGGCGATGCGAAGGGCGCCGCGCACCGCATCGACATCGCGCGCGACGTCGTGACGGGCATCTGGGAATACGGCAACGCGATCGGCGTGCCCAACCTCGGCGGCGACGTCTACTTCCACGAGTCGTACAACGACAACTGCCTGGTCAACGTCGTGGCCGTGGGCCTGGTCGACCAGGCGCACGTCACGCACAGCCGCGTGCCGCGGCAGGCCGCGCAGGAGCCCTACGACCTCATCCTGGTCGGCAAGCCCACCGACTGGTCGGGCATGGGCGGCGCGGCGTTCGCGTCGGCCGACCTCGACGCCGCCGCGGCCACCGAGAACAAGGGCAGCGTGCAGACGCCCGACCCGTTCCTCAAGCGCATCCTGACGGTGGCCAACCGCGCGGCGCTGCAGCTGGCGCGCGACGAGGGCGTCGAGATCGGCTTCAAGGACCTCGGCGCCGGCGGCGTCGCCTGCGTCACGAGCGAGCTGGTCGACGCCGGCGGCTTCGGCTGCGACGTCGACCTGGAGCTGGTGCACCAGGTGACGGGCCTGCCGGCGCGCGTGTGCGCCTGCAGCGAGACGCAGGAGCGCTACGGCCTGGCCGTGCCCGCGCGGCTGACCGCGCGCGTGCTGGCGGTGTACAACGAGGACTTCGCGCTGCCGACGCTGTACGACGGCGCCTGCGCCCGGCGCATCGGCACGGTCACGCAGGAGCGTCGCTATGTGCTGCGCTCGGGCGACCGCATCGTCTGCGACGCGCCGGTCGAGACCATCACCGAGGGCATCCGCTACGACCGCGTGGCCGAGGCGCCGGCGCGGCGTGACGTGGCGCCCGATGAGCGCCTGCCCGAGGCGCCCGTGGCACAGCTGGCCGACGAGTGGCTGGCGCTGATGGCGCACCCGAACCTGGCCAGCCGCGAGTACATCTACCGCCACTACGACAGCGAGGTGCAGGCGGGCACCATCCTGCGGCCGGGCGAGGCCGACGCCGGCGTCGTGGCGCCGCTGCCGGGCTGTCGCCGCGCGGTGGCGTTGAGCGCCGACGGCAACCCGCTGCTGGGCCTGGCCGATCCCTGGACCGGCGGCGCCGCCGCCGTGCTGGAAGCCTGCCGCAACGTGGCGTGCGTGGGCGGGCGGCCCGCGGCCGTCACCGACTGCCTCAACTTCGGCAATCCCGAGAACCCGCAGGCCTTCTGGCAGTTCAGCGAGGCCGTGCGCGGCGTGGGCGACGCCTGCCGCGGCGTCGGCCTGTACGCGAACCGCGACGTGCCGCTGCCGGTCGTCTCGGGCAACGTCAGCCTCTACAACCAGAGCGCCAGCGGGCGGGCCATCGCGCCGTCGCCGATCGTCGCCTGCATCGGCCTCGTCGACGAGCACGCGCATTGCCGCAGCCAGCGCTTCAAGGCCGCCGGCGACGTGGTGCTCATGGTGGGCGCCCGGGGCGCCGAGCTGGCCGGCAGCGCTTACCTCGAGGCGGGATTCAGCGCCGGCCGTCCGGCCGTGCCGGCGGTGGACTTCGCCGCGGCGCGCGCCGAGATCAACGTGGTCTGCGACCTCGTGGCCGCCGGGCTGGTTTCCGCGGCGCACGACATCAGCGACGGCGGCCTGGCCGCCTGCCTGGCCGAGATGGCGATGGGGCTCGAGGCCGGCGCGCTCCTGGGCGCCGCGATCAGCCTGCCGGACGGGAGCGGGCTGACGGCGCGCGAGATGTTGTTCGGCGAAGCGGGCGGCTTCGTGCTGACCGTGCCCGCGGACCGCTTGGCCGAGGCGGCGGCGGTGCTCGGCGGGAGCGGCGCGGCGTGGTGCAAGCTGGGCATCGTGACCGACGAGCCGCGCCTGGTGGTCCGCGCAGCCGACGGCGCCGGGCTGGCCGACCTGGGCGTGCGTCGCCTGGCGGGGGTCTGGCAGCAGGCGCTGCCGCACATCCTGGGCGGCGCCGAGGCGGCCGGCGCCGTGCCGCCGCCCGCCGAGCCGGACGCCGGCGACGCGGCCCTGGTGCCGCCGCTGGTGGGCCTGGCCCGCCGTCCGCGCGTGGCGGTGCTGCAGCTGCCGGGCGTCAACTGCGAGGACGAGTCCGTGCGCCTGCTGCGGGCGTTGGGCGCCGAGGCCGAGGTCTTCCGCTGGACGCGCC
>CAINDZ010000483.1 GCA_903847545.1 uncultured bacterium
CCGACCGGCGCCGCCAGGGCGTCAGCGCAGCCGGATCGACAGCGGCAGCAGGGCCAGCGGGCGGCCGTCCAGCATGGACGCGGCCGCCAGGGTGCCATCGTCGCGCAGGGAAGCCACCAGGCTGCCGCCCAGCAGGTCCACCGCCCCGCCCACGGCCCCCAGCGAACCGTCGATCCCGGCGCCGGTTCCCGCCGAAAGGCCCAGCCGGGCGGCGATACTGGCCATCCCGCCGTCGCGCAGCGAGCGCAGCAGCATCTCCTCGGCCCAGGTCAGGGGCTCGGCATACGTCACGACCGTCACCTTGTCGGCGACATCGACGCCCAGCCGGCGCTTGGCCGCGTCCAGGCTGCGCCGCAGCCCGCCGAGGTCGTCGACCAAGCCCCGTTCGACACCCTGCCGCCCGGTCCACACCCGCCCCTGCGCCACCTCGTGCACTTGGGCGACCGGCAGCCGGCGGCCGTCGCTGACCTTGCCCAGGAAGCGCGCGTAGAACGCGTCGAGCTGCGCCTGGAACAGGGCCCGCTGGGCATCGGTGAACAGCCCCTCGTCGCTGAAGAGCAGGGCGTTCTCGCCTCGCGTGATGAACTCGCGGTTGACGCCGATCTTCCGGTACATCTGCTGGCGGTTCATCTTGCCGGCGAAGACGCCGATCGAGCCCGTCAGCGTGCCGGGGTCGGCGAAGATGGAGTCGCCCAGGCACGACACGTAGTAGCCGCCGCTGGCCGCCAGGCCGCTCATCGAGACGATGACCGGTTTGCTCGCCTTGAGCCCGGCGATCTCGTGCCAGATCAGGTCGCTGGCCAGCGCGCTGCCACCCGGGCTGTCGACCCGCAGGATGACCGCGTCGACCGACTTGTCGTCCGCCGCCTTCTGCAGGTCCTCGATGACCGTCTCGCTGCCGGCGATCTTGCCCTGCAGGTTGTCGTAGCGGCTCTCGCCCGGCATGATGACGCCGGTGATGAACACCAGCGCCACCTTCCTGCCGCCCGAACCGTCGCTCGACGATTCCAGCAGGTAGTCGTCCAGGAAGGTGACCTCGTCGCCGGGGAACTCGCCGTCGAGCATCTGGTCGTAGTACATCAGCGTGTCGGCCAGGCCCGCCGCCACCGCGCCCGGGCCGTCGAACATGCCCTGGTCGATCCAGCGCGCAACCTCGTCGCGGTCGGCGTCGCGGCCGTCGGCGATCATCCCGACCAGCGCGTCGAACTGGTCGCCGACGATCGACTCGATCATCTGGCGGTTCGCCTCGGACGCCGAACTGCGCGTCATGCGCTCGGGCGCCGACTTGTAGGCGCCCACATGCACGAAGTCGGCCTCCATGCCCAGCTTGCCGAGGGTGTCCTTCATGAACGAGAGCTCGGCCGACAGTCCCAGCACCATCAGGTTGGCCTCGGGCGCCAGCACGATGCGGTCGGCCGCCGTCGCCAGCGCGTAGTCGCGCGTCATCCCGGCCTCGAGATAGGCCACCACCGGCTTGCCGGCGTCCTTGAACGCCCCGACCGCCCCGCGCAGCTCCTCGAGCTTGGCCCAGTCCATGTCGGCCGCCTGCACGTCGAGCACCAGGCCGGTGATGCGGTCGTCCTTCGCCGCGCGCAACAGCCCGAACAGCGTCTCGGAGAACGTGGCGTCGGCGCCGCTGCGCAACTGGCCCCAGAAGGAGCGGTCGCGCTCCTCGGGCAGCCCGCCCTCGACCTTCCAGACGAGCACGCCGCCCTTGACGTCCGGCGACGTGCCGCCCTCGAGGCTGCGCACCATGTACCACGTGAACCCGAACCCGCCGCCGACGACCAGCGCCAGCACGAACAGGACGATCCAGAACTTCTTCATCAACGGCCTTCCTCGTCGCGGCAGTCGTCGCGACCATGGGCGCGACAGAACGCGGCCAGCGCTCGCGCTGCGCGATCGATCTTGCGGAACACGGGCACCCCCGCCTCCTCGAAGCGGCGACGCAGGGGCTGGTAGAGATCCCCGGAATCGACCACCACGACGGCCGGTTTAGGGGAAGCCGCGATGACCCGCAACAGGCGCGACGGCAGGCTGTCCGCGGCGGCAATATCTTCCCGGTGCGAGCCTGCCGGGTCAACCGGAAGCGTGTCCATGGCGCCGGTCACCGGCACCGCCGAGAACAGCCCCACGTCCACGCCCGGACAGGCCAGGATGGCCGCGCAACAGTCCGCGAACGCCTTCGAATCGGCCATCGGCGTGCAGTCGACGGGGTTCTTGCGGTGGGCGAACGGCGGCAGGACCCCGTCCAGGACCGCGCGCGCCGCGTCGTCCAGGGTCGCCAGCCGCAGGCCGCCCAGCTCGTCCGTCACGGTCGAGCACTCGAACCCGGCGTTGCTGATGATGCCCACCCGCGGCCCCGCCGCAGGGCGGCCGGCCAGCAGCGTGAAGGTGCGGATCAGGTCCTCGAACTCGTCCAGCGACTCGGCCACCGTCACGCCGGCACCCTCCAGGCAGGCCCTCGCGACCACATAGTCGCCCGCCAGCGACGCGGTGTGGCTGGCCGCCGCCTGCGCACCCAGCGCCGTGCGCCCGGCCTTGAACATCACCACGCGCAGCCCACGGGCGCGCGCCAGCTTCGCCTGCTCCAGGAAGCGCGCGCCGTCCCCGTCGCGGAAGCCCTCGACATAGCAGGCGAACACGTTCACCGCGGGCTCCGCCAGGTAGTGCGCCAGGAAGTCGCTCACCGTCAGGTCCATCTGGTTGCCGAAGCTGATGGACGCGCGCGGCTCGATGCGGCCGTCGAAGTTGCTGGTGAACGTCACCAGGTAGGCGCCCGACTGGCTGACCAGCGCCAGGTTGGCGCCCAGCCCGTGGCCGAACGGCAGCTTGTACTCGGGCAGGAAGAAGGTGTTGTAGCGGTCGCGGCTGACGATGCCCAGGCAGTTGCCGCCCACCAGCACCGGCCCGCCGCCGGGGCGGGCCTGGCCGCGCGCCAGCGCGTCCTCGACCTGCGCGGCCAGGTCGGCGCGCCCCGCCTCGGCGAAGCCGCCCGGATTCAGGATGATGGACGCGGCCCGGTCGTGTTCGACCAGCTCGGCCACGGTGGTCACCGCGTCGGCGGCCGGCAGCGCGATCACGGCCAGGTCGCAACGCTCGGGCAGCGAGGCGATGTCGGGAAAGCAGGGGATGCCGGCGATGTCGGCCTGCGTCGGGTGGACGACGTACAGGCGCCCCTTCTCGACGGCCTGCGAGTGGCGCAGGTTCTCCAGGATGATGCGCCCGGGGTTGTTCCCCTTCGCGCTGACGCCGAAGACGACGGCGCTGCGCGGGTCCAGCAGGCGCTGCACGCGGTCGAGCGGACGCTGCCGCCGCGCCCACTTGCGCCGCGACACCCGCGCGACCCCGTCCAGGGCGGTCAGGCCGTCGGGACCCGCCACCGCCGGGTTGATCTCGAGCTCCTCGAGCGTCCACGGCAGGTCGCTGCCCGGCCCTGCCGCCACCCCCAGCTGCGCCAGGGCGACCGCGGCGGCCGCCAGCTCGGCGCCGCGCACCGGGGCCTCGGCATACAGGCGCGACGGGCAGACGAGCAGCGAGAGGCGCTTGTGGGCCCGCAGGGCCGCCTCGACGCCCGCGGCCTCGAGCCCGGCTGCCGGCAGCACCAGGGTGGCGCCCGCGCCGTGCCACTCCGTCAACGTCCCGCCGATGCCGATCACGACACAGGGGCCGAACGCCGGGTCCTGCTTCAGGGTCAGCAGCACCTCGTGCCCGGGCCGGTTCGCCGCGTGCGGCACGAACGCCGCCGCCAGAAGGCCCTCGACCCCGGCCACGCCGCGCTCGCGCGCGCCGGACAGCATTGCGCGGCCCGCCTCGGCCAGCCCCGCGGCCGCGCCCGAGCCCCCCGGCAGTTCCAGCACGCGCACGCCCCCGGCCTCGGTCTTGTGCAGGATGTCGCGCCCGACCAGCTTCAGCACCAGGCGCCCCTGGGCGTCGGCCAGCGCCGCGCCTTCGGCCGCCCACCCCGCGAGTTCCGCAGCGCCGCCGTCCTCACCGGCATGGAAACAACAACGGCCGTGCCCGACGCCGAGCGCGTCCAGCAGGCCGTACACTTCGAACTCGTTCAGGTGAAACGCCGCGGGACCCTCGGTCCCCTGCCTGGCCGCCAGCTCCCCAAGAACCTCGACCGCCGCCCCGACCCGCATCTTGCGCCCTTCCTTCCGGCGCCGGGTCCATCCGTCGGCGCCGCCGCAAAGATAGGCGCCCGAAGCGGTTTCGCCCAACCCGCAACCGCAGATAACGCAAAAGGCCCCCGACACGATGCCGGGGGCCTTCCAGAAAAAGAGGAAGCCCCCGACCTCTCGGTCGGGGGCTTCAAGAATCCGGCGGTGTCCTACTCTCCCACAAAAGAAATTTGCAGTACCATCGGCGCTACGCGGTTTCACTTCTGTGTTCGGAATGGGAACAGGTGGGACCCGCGCGCTATCGCCGCCGAAAATCATGACTCCGGTTGCAGGCACCATGGCGCCTGGCCGGAGTTGTCCTTGGACAACTGAATATGGAGAGCAGCCAGAGATCCAATCACGATTGCCCGCCCCTTTTCCGAAGAAAAGGAGATGATTAAGCCGCACGGCTTATTAGTACTACTCGGCTGAACGCATTACTGCGCTTACACCTGTAGCCTATCAACGAGGTGGTCTACCTCGAGCCTTCAGGGACTTTCGTCCGGGAGATCTTATCTCAGGAGGGGCTTCACGCTTATATGCTTTCAGCGTTTATCCCGGCCGTACATAGCTACCCAGCACTGCCTCTGGCGAGACAACTGGTACACTAGTGGTACGTCCATCCCGGTCCTCTCGTACTAGGGACAGCTTCCTTCAAATCTCCTGCGCCCACGACAGATAGGGACCGAACTGTCTCACGACGTTCTAAACCCAGCTCGCGTACCACTTTAATTGGCGAACAGCCAAACCCTTGGGACCTTCTCCAGCCCCAGGATGTGATGAGCCGACATCGAGGTGCCAAACCTCCCCGTCGATGTGGACTCTTGGGGGAGATCAGCCTGTTATCCCCGGCGTACCTTTTATCCGATGAGCAACGGCCCTTCCATACGGGACCGCCGGATCACTATGACCTGCTTTCGCACCTGCTCGACTTGTAGGTCTCGCAGTTAAGCTCCCTTATGCCATTACACTCGTCGCGTGGTTACCAAACACGCTGAGGGAACCTTTGCGCGCCTCCGTTACTTTTTCGGAGGCGACCGCCCCAGCCAAACTACCCACCACACACTGTCCTCCGCCCGGATTACGGAACGGAGTTAGAAGCCTAACATTACCAGGCGGGTATTTCAACGTTGGCTCCACGAACACTGGCGTGCCCGTTTCACAGCCTCCCAGCTATCCTACACAAGCAATGCCAAGACCCAATGTGAAGTTGCAGTAAAGGTGCACGGGGTCTTTCCGTCTAGTCGCGGGTAGGCGGCGTTTTCACCGCCAACTCAATTTCGCCGAGCCCCTGGTGGAGACAGCGCGTCGATCGTTACACCATTCGTGCAGGTCGGAACTTACCCGACAAGGAATTTCGCTACCTTAGGACCGTTATAGTTACGGCCGCCGTTTACCGAGGCTTCGATTCAAAGCTTCGCCCCGAAGGACTAACCTCTCCTCTTAACAGATCGGCACCGGGCAGGTGTCAGTCCCTATACGTCATCTTTCGATTTCGCAGAGACCTGTGTTTTTAGTAAACAGTCGCCAACGCCTTTTCACTGCGGCCACTTTCAGCTTCACGGGCGAACCGCTTCACGTACTTGTGGCGCTCCTTCTCCCGAAGTTACGGAGCCATTTTGCCGAGTTCCTTCACCAGGGTTCTCTCGAGCACCTTAGGATACTCTCCTCACCCACCTGTGTCGGTTTACGGTACGGTCTGTCTCGTCTCTCCTTAGAGGCTTTTCTCGGCAGCCTGATTAGGGACAATTGGCTTCCCCGAAGGGTCGTTCCTCCATCACGCCTCGGCGTATAAGAAGCCCGGATTTGCCTAAGCTTCACGCCTACACGCTTGGACCGGCATCCATCAGCCGGCTGTCCTTTCACTTCTGCGTCACCCCATCGTACAAACGAAACGAAACAGGTTCCGGAATTTTAACCGGATTGCCATCGTCTACGCCTTTCGGCCTCGACTTAGGGACCGACTTACCCTGAGCGGATTAGCCTTCCTCAGGAAACCTTAGGTTTACGGTGTGCGGGTTTCTCACCCGCATTATCGCTACTCATGCCGGCATAAGCCCTTCCGATGTGTCCACCGAGCCTTACGACGCGGCTTCAACCACCTACGGAATGCTCCCCTACCAGACGTGCCCGAAGGCACGAATCCAAAGCTTCGGTACAAGGCTTGAGTCCCGATTATTTTCGGCGCCAGATCGCTTAACTAGTGAGCTATTACGCTTTCTTTAAAGGATGGCTGCTTCTAAGCCAACCTCCTAGGTGTCTGTGCGATCCGACATCCTTCAACACTTAGCCTCGATTTAGGGACCTTAGCTGTTGGTCTGGGCTCTTTCCCTCTCGGCCCTGGATCTTATCACCCAAAGCCTGTCTCCCGGGATTCATTAAAACGGCATTCGGAGTTTGATTGGGGTCGGTAAACCTTTTAGGGCCCCTAACCCATTCAGTGCTCTACCTCCGTCTAACAGTTCCCGAGGCTACACCAAAATGTATTTCGGGGAGAACCAGCTATCACTGGGTTTGATTGGCCTTTCACCCCTTGCCACAACTCATCCAAGCGGTTTTCAACCCACCCTGGTTCGGACTTCCACGCGATGTTACTCGCGCTTCATCCTGGTCATGGCAAGATCACCCAGCTTCGGGTCTACCGCGTGCAACTGTACGCCCTATTCAGACTCGCTTTCGCTACGGCTCCGTGCCTGCGACACTTAACCTTGCTGCACACGATAACTCACCG
>CAINDZ010000484.1 GCA_903847545.1 uncultured bacterium
GCGTGGTCGTCGGGCGTCGTGCCCGCGGCGCGGCACTCCTTCAGCAGGTGGTACAGGCTGACCAGCATGCCGGGCGAGCAGTAGCCGCACTGCACGGCCGCGTGCTCGACCAGGGCCGCCTGCAGCTTCGTCATCAGGGGGTCGCCGACCAGGCCCTCGATGGTGGTGACCGTCGCGCCGTGCGCGCGCGCCGCGGCCACGACGCAACTGTTGACCGGCATGCCCTGCAGCAGCACGGTGCAGGCGCCGCAGTCGCCGGTCTCGCAGCCGCGCTTGACCGAGGTCATGCGCGGCTCCTGCACGCCGTCGCGCAGCACCGACAGGAGCGTGGCCCCGGGGGCCGCCTCCCACTCGACGTTTCGTCCGTTCAGGTTCACGGCGATCTTCACGCGGCGCCTCCCTCGTTGTCCGTCGCGGGCGCGTCGGCGAGCGCGCTCGCCAGCAGCCGGCGCGTGAAGACGCCCACGATCTCGCGGCGGTACTCGGCGCTCGCGCGGTGGTCGTCGATGGGTTCGCACTCGCCGGCGGCGACAGCCGCGGCGTCGGCCAGGCGGTCTGGATCCAGGTTGGCCAGCAGCTCGCCCTCGACGAGCGCCTCGGCCAGCATCGCGCGCATGGGCACCGGCGCGACCGAGCCCAGCGCGATGCGCGCCGCGCCCACGCGGTCGCCCTCGATCTCCAGCGCGACGGCCACCTGCACCAGCGCGATGTCCTCGGCCGAGCGGGTCAGGCGGCGGACCGCGGTGCGGCGCGCGCCGGCGGCCGCCGACAGCGCGATGCCCACCAGCAGGCGCCCGTCCAGCACGGTGCGGCGCGGGCCGGTGAAGAACTCCTCGAGCGGCAGGCTCTCCTGGCTGTCCTCGTCGGCGATGTAGCAGACGGCGTCCAGCGCCAGCAGCGCGGGCGCCAGGTCGGCCGACGGGAGGGCATTGCAGAGGTTGCCGCCGATGGTGGCGGTCGTGCGCACCGGACGGTTGCCGCAGTGCGCGGCGGCGGCCGACACCAGGCCGCCCGCGTAGCCGGTCACCAGCGGGCTGGTGGCGATGTCGTGCAGCGTGGCCGCGGCGCCGATGAACAGGTCGCCGTCGGGCGTGCGCGCGATCTGCGACATCCCCGCGTGGTTGACGTCCACCACGTAGTCACACGCCGGCGGGAACAGGAACAGGTCCGTGCCGCCGGCGATGTACATGCCCTTGCCCGGGCCGCGGCGCATCATCGAGACGGCCTCGCTGACGCTGCCGGCGATCCGGTACTCCTTCAATTCCCACATCTCGGTCCCCCTTGACCTTGGGTCGGGCTCACCGGACCAGTATAATGTAACCTGACCGGCGATCAACTTCGCACCAACCACGACGGGGAAATCGATGCGCGGCAACCGGAGATTCCTGCTCGAGAATGCGACGACGATGGTGACCATGAACGGCTCCCGCGCGGTGCTCCAGGACGCCTGGGTGGCCGCCCGCGACGGGCTGGTCACGGAAGTGGGACAGGGCCCGCCGCCGGTCTTCGTGGACGGGGTGCTGGCCCAGGACCACGAGCGCTTCGACGCCACCGGGTGCGTCGTCCTGCCCGGCCTGGTGAACACGCACCATCACCTGTACCAGACGCGCACGCGCGCCTGGCGGGACGCCGTCGACAGCGAGCTGTTCCCCTGGCTGAAGACCCTCTACCCGGTGTGGGCACGTCTGGACGACGAGGACTTCCACCGCGCGGCCGTCGTCGGCTGCCAGGAGCTGCTGCGCTCGGGCTGCACCCTGACGACCGACCACCACTACCTGTTCCCCCGCGCCGCCTCCCCGGAGCTGCTGGACATCACCATCGAGGCCGCCCGAAGCACGGGCATCCGCTTCCACCCCACGCGCGGCTCGATGAGCCGCTCGCAGAAGGACGGCGGCCTGCCGCCCGACGACGTGGTGCAGGACGCGGACACCATCCTGGCCGACTGCGAGCGCGTCATCGGCAAGTGGCACGACCCGGCCCCCGGCGCCGCGGTGCGCATCGCGCTGGCGCCGTGCTCGCCGTTCTCGGTCGACCCGGACCTGATGCGCCGCACCGCCGAGCTGGCCCGCCGCCACGGCGTGCGCCTGCACACCCACCTGGCCGAGACGCGCGACGAGAACGACTACTGCCTGCAGGTCTACGGCGCGCGCCCGCTGGACTTCCTGGACTCGGTGGGCTGGCTGGGGCCCGACACCTGGCTGGCGCACGGCATCTGGTTCGACGACGCCGAGATCGCGCGCCTGGGCCGGGCCGGCGTCGGCATCGCGCACTGCCCCACCTCGAACATGCGCCTGGGCTCGGGCATCTGCCGCGTGCGCGACCTGCGCCGCACCGGCAGCCCGGTGGGCCTGGCCGTGGACGGCTCGGCCAGCAACGACAGCTCGAACCTGCTGGCCGAGCTGCGGCAGGCGCTGCTGCTGCACCGCGTGCTGGGCGGCGCCGCGGCGATGACGGTGATGGAAGTGCTGGAGATGGCGACGCTGGACGGGGCGCGCTGCCTGGGCCGCGAGGACGCGGGCTCGATCGAGCCGGGCAAGGCGTGCGACCTGGCGGTGTTCGACCTCGAGGCGATCGGCTACGACGGCGCCGACGACCCCGTCGCGGCGCTGCTGCTGTGCCACCCCGAGCCCGCGCGCGCGACCATCGTCGGCGGGCGCGTGGCCTACGACCGCGACGGCGGCGGCGTCGGCCGGTTGGGCTTCTGAGGCGCGCGGGCGAGCGAGCCGAGCCCCAACGTGCCGGCATAGATGGCCCCGAGGGTCAGCGCCGCGCCGCCCAACTGGATCGGCGTCAACCGTTCGTCGAGGAGCAGCCGGCCCCACAGCGTGGCCAGCACCGGCTGCAGCAGCAGCACGAGCCCGCCGGTGGCGCCGCTGACCCGCGGCAGCGCGGTGGCGATCGCCCACCAGCCCCCGGCTTGCACGCCGGCCCCCAGCGCGACCAGCATCCACCAGGTCAGCGGCGTGCGCGGCATGAAGACGTCGTGCTCGAACAGGCAGACCAGCCCGCTCGTGACGGCGCCACCGAGCGACAGCCAGGCCACGATGGTGATCGGCGACAGCCGCGGCTCGTGCCGCCCCAGCTGCCGTGTGCTGAGCAGGTAGCCGCCGTACGCCAGGCCCGTGGCCAGGCCCATCGCCACGCCGCGCGCGTAGTCGCCGCGGATGGCGATGCCGCTGCCGAGTCCCGCGACCAGGCACACGCCGACCAGGCCCACCGCCGCGGCGACGAAGAAGCGCCCCCGCGGCCGCTCGCCCAGGAACAGCCAGTTCAACCCCGCCGTGTTGAAGACCTGCGTGGCGGCGAAGATGGTGGCCAGCCCGGCGCCGACCAGGTTGATCGAGCGGTGCCACAGGAAGAGGTCGGCCGTGAAGATGGCGCCGCCCAGCAGCGCCAGGCCCGTGGCCCGCGGCGGCAGGCGCAACGGGCGCCGCGTCGCGGCCGCCGCGCCGAACAGGGTGATCGCCCCGAACAGCAGCCGCCAGAACGCGATCGACGTGGGCCCCAGCTCCTGGCGCGCGGCCACCTTCACGAAGATGGGCGCCCACGAGATGCACACCGCGCCGACCAGCAGCATGGTCAGGGTCGGAAAGCGCGGCGGGCGCGCGAGGTGCGACGGGGACGCGGACGGATTCCCCGGTGAACGTTGCGACAACGGGCTACTCCTCGACCGGGGGCGACGGCACGGCCGGGCGCACCACGAACGTCTTTTCCTTGCGGATCTCCACGGTGCCCGGCTTGGCGCCGCGCGGCTTGGTGACGAAGCGCGCGCGCGTCCCGCTGACCGACACCTGCGTGGACTCGCGCTTGCGGCTGTGCCAGGCGGCGATGGCCGCGGCGGCCTTCACGGTCTCGTTGTCCGGCTCCTCGCCCGCCGGCACCTGCAGCACGACGTGGCTGCCGGGCAGGCCGCGCACGTGGAACCACCAGTCATTCGCCTTCGCCACCTTCAGCGACAGCCGGTCATTGTCCTGGTCGGTGCGCCCGGCCAGGACCACCCAACCGCCGGGGAGCTCGTAGCGCCAGACCTTGGGCCCCACCTTCTCGGGCTTCTCGGGACGCGGCACGTCGCTATTCCTCCACCCGGCGTCCGGTGACGGTCAGGCTCCAGATGCCGGCGCCCGAGGCGCGGAAGGCCGCCGCCTGCTGCGGGGCCAGCGCCTGCGCGACGACCTCGTCCGGCAGGTCGATGCGCTTGCGGCTGCGCACCTGCACGTCGACGAGCCCGGCCGCCGCGATCACGTCCAGGTACTCCTGTTCCTGCAGCGCCCCGGCCACGCAGCCGGCGTACAGGGTGGCGCTCTCGCGCACGCCCGGCGGCAGCTCTCCCGCCAGCACGATGTCCGACACCGAGAACCGGCCGCCCGGCCGCAGCACCCGCCGGATCTCGGCGAACGCGCGGGCCTTGTCCGGCACCAGGTTCAACACGCAGTTGGAGATGACCACATCGACGCACGCGTCGTCCAGCGGCAACGCCTCGATCTCGCCCAGGTGGAACGTCACGTTGTCGGCGCCCAGCCGCGCGGCGTTGGCCCGTGCGCGCTCGACCATCGCGGGCACCATGTCCACGCCGATGACCCGGCCCGTCGGCCCGCACAGCGCGCGCGCCACGAAGACGTCGTTCCCGGCGCCGCTGCCCAGGTCCAGCACCGTGTCGCCGGGGCGGATGAACGCGTCGCGCGTGGGCAGGCCGCAACCCAGCCCCAGGTCGGCGTCCGGCACGTGGCCGGCGAGCTGCGTGTAGTCGTCGGCGAAGTTCACGCCGCCCACGGCGTCGGTGCCGCCGCAGCAGCCGCAGCTGCCGCCGGTCCGCGCCACTTCGCCGTACTTCTCCCTGACGACCTGCTTGATCTCCTGTTGCTTGATGTCCTCAGCCATGGTCGTCCTCCCCGCCGTTGCCGCAACAGGCCAGGCGCCCGAACAGGCCGGCGAACGCCGCCCCCACCTCGGCCAGCCTGGCGGCGTCCACACAGTAGCAGGTGCGCGGCCCGTCGATGACCCCGCGCACCAGCCCCGCCTCCTTCAGTTCCTTCAGGTGCTGCGAGACCGTCGACTGCGCCAGGGGCATCAGCTCGACCAGTTCGCCGCACACGCACGAGCGCCGCGCGGCGATCGCCGCCAGCAGCTGCAGCCGGCCGGGATGGGCCAGGGCGCGGGCCACCTGCGCCAGGTCCACCAGCTCGGTCGGGTAGGATTGCCCTCGGGTTCCGGCCACGCGCGCTCCCTTCGGCTGCCTTCATCGTTTATCGTCGATTTACGATAATACCCCGCGCGCCCACCGCCAGCACAATCTGATGGACAAAAAATCTACCAATATTGTAAAATAATGGGGCACAGGTGGGGGAACTCCAGCCAGCCGGCGTGGCGCAGCGTCGGCCGGGGGTCTCGATGAACCGCTTCATCCGTACGGCTTGCACCCTGGCGATCCTGGCCCTCGCGGGAGGGGTCGTCGGCGGCGCCGCACCTCGCAACGCCTTGAACGCCAAGCCGTTGCCCATCCCCCGCACCC
>CAINDZ010000485.1 GCA_903847545.1 uncultured bacterium
CGAACAGGTTTTGTCGGAGTCCAGGGCCGGAACCCTCCCGGAAGGCAGCCTTCCCCCGCTTCCCGGCCCATGGACCCGGTGCGGTTGTGCAGGATCCGGACCACCATCCGGGGCGCCCGGTCCCGGCCGTCCTTGACGCCCCCGAAGGGTCCCCCTAGGCTGGCCCACGGCCAGCGACCGCAGCCCCCCAGCCCCGGACCGGAGTGCCCATGTCCAGCGACCCGCGCCCGCACGAGGGCCCCGTCGTCGGCGCCAACCACGGCGTCGACGTCATCGATTGCCGCCACTGCGGATTCCGCCACGTGACGCCGCTGCCGGACCCGGCCGCCATCGACAAGCTTTACACCGAGGACTTCTACGGGACGCTGCACGGGACCTACATCGCCAGCCAGCGCGCGAACCTCGACTGGTGGCACCTGGAGTTCGGGGCGAAATACGACCTGTTCGAGGAGCTGCTGCCCGCCGGCCGGCGCTCGCTGCTGGACGTGGGTTCGGGCCCGGGGTGGTTCGTGCAGTTCGGTTCGCAGCGCGGCTGGTCGACGATCGGCGTCGAGCCCGGGCCGCCCGCCGCCGCGCACACGCGCGACACGCTGGGCCAGCGCGTCATCAACGACTTCTTCACGCCGGCGGCCATCGCGGAGGTCGGCCCGGTCGACGTCGTGCACCTGCACAATGTGCTCGAGCACGTGCCCGACCCGGCGCAGCTGCTGCGCACCGCGCACGCCGCGCTGGCGCCGGGCGGCGTGGTCTCGGTGACCTCGCCCAACGACTTCAACCCGCTGCAGGAGGCGCTCGTGCGCCGACGCGGCCACGCGCGCTGGTGGATCTCGCCGCAGGAGCACCTGAACTACTTCGACCGCGAGGGCCTCGAGTCGCTGCTGCGCCGCGAGGGCTTCACGCCCTGCGCGCACCTGGCCAGCTTTCCGCTGGAGCTGTTCGCGCTGATGGGCGAGGACTACATCGCCGACCCCGCGCTGGGCAAGGCCATCCACGGCCGGCGCATGGCGCTGGAGCAGGAACTGCACGCCGCGGGCGAGGGGGCGCTGCTGGGGCGCATCTACCGCGCGCTGGGCGAGCTGGGGCTGGGGCGGACATTGACGGTGATGGCGCGGCGCGCCTGAGGGATGTGGCGATGATCGACGACGACAAGCTGCCCGCGGCCCTGGTCCAGATGGACAGCGGTGAGGACGTCGCCGCCAACGTGGCGTGCGCCGAGCGCCTCACGCGCGAGGCCGCCCGCGCCGGCGCGCGCTTCATCGCGCTGCCCGAGATGTTCCACTTCCGCAGCACCGGCAACCCGCGCGAACTTCCGGGCGAGCCGATCCCGGGCCCGTCGCTGCGCGGCCTGCAGGCCATCGCCGCCGAATCATGCGTCGCCATCCTGGCCGGCAGCGTGTGCGAGGTCATCGCCGGCCAGCGGCGCGTGCACAACACGTCGGTGCTGATCGGCCCCGATGGCGCGATCGCCGCCGCCTACCGCAAGATCCACCTGTTCGACGTCGACATCGACGGCGTCGCCATCCGCGAGTCGGACTGGTACGTGCCCGGCGACGCGACCTGCACCGGCGCCGTGCCCGGCGTGACGGTGGGGCTGAGCATCTGCTACGACCTGCGCTTCCCCGAGCTGTACCGGCGCTACGCCGACGAGCGCGTCGATATCCTGACGGTGCCCGCCTCGTTCACCGCCACCAGCGGCGCGGCGCACTGGGAGAGCCTTCTGCGCGCCCGCGCCATCGAGAACCAGGCCTTCGTGCTGGCACCGGGACAGGTAGGCGCCGGCTCGGGTGGCGTGCTCACCCACGGCAACAGCATGATCGTCGACCCGTGGGGCGTGGTGCTGGCCCGCGGCAGCGGCGACGGCACCGAGGTCGTCGCCGCCACGCTGGACCTGGCACGGCTGCGCGAGGTGCGCCGGCGGCTGCCGGCGCTGGAGCATCGAAGGTTGCGCTGAGCGGCGCGTCAGCGGAAAAGCGCCTTGACCATTCCCCAGCTGGCGGACTCGGCCGGCACCGCCCCTGCCTGCAGGAAGTTCAGCGCCGAGATCTCGGCGCGCGCGTTGGCGCCGCCGGTGAAGTCGCCGAAGGCGAGCCGGTTGACGGCCAGCGCGGCGCCGCCGGACGTGCTGCTGACAAGCGTGCCGTTGCGGTACAGCCGGCATGCCGAGGGCGGGTCGTAGGCCAGCGTCCACTCGGCGAACTGCGTGTTGTCCCAGGTGCCGGACGCGGCCACCCAGCCGCCGCCGCCGAGCACGTAGGCGGACGTCGGCGTCAGCGTGAACGCGTACTGCACCGAACCGTTGGCGATGGCGAACGTGAGGCCGCCCTGGCCGGCGGGATAGACGCTCGAGCCCTGCACCTGCAGGCAGCGCGCGGTCACCACGAGGCGGCTGGGCTCGGCGGCGGTGATGATGCCCGGCATCGCGTAGTAGAGGCCGGCGCCGGTGGTGCCGAGGTACTCGCCGATGGTGTCCTGCGTCAGGGCGCCGCCGCCGACGGTGAAGCTCGCGGCCTCGGCCACGCCCGCATGCGCGCCCGCGGCGTTGTAGGTGAAGCCCTGTGCCGAGGGCAGCGACGAGAGGCCGAGGACGATGTCCTGGGACGCGGCCAGGGCGCAGGGCGCGATGCACAACGCGATCGCCAAAATACTGTAGCGAATGAAGATACGCATGGAACACCTCCGTCTTGGTCAGCCTGAAGCCGCGCGAGGCGCCAACGATACCAGATATCAGAGCAATTCTGTCGGAAAAAATCGCAGGGGACTGGTGCGGGACGGCCGTCGCGGGTAACCTGTCGCCCATGATCCACGACCTGTACGACCCCGCCATCGCCGAGCGTGCCGTCGCGCGCATCCTGTCGCTGTCACCGGGCACGGCCCCGCTGTGGGGGCGCATGAGCGCGACTCAGATGCTGGCCCACTGCAACGTGGCGTACGAGATGACCTTCGAGCCCGGGCGCCACCGGCGTCCGAATGCGGCCGTGCGATTGCTGTTGAGACTGCTGGTGAAGCCGCAGGCCGTCGGTACGGAGCCCTACGGGCACGGCGCGCGCACCGCGCCGCAGTTCATCATCCGCGATGATCGCAACTTCGAGCGCGAGCGCGACCGGTTGGTGGCCTACGTGTGGCAGACCGTCGAGCGCGGCCCGGCCTGGTTCGAGGGGCGCACGTCGGACAGCTTCGGGCCGCTGACCGCCGTGCAATGGAACAACCTGCTGAGCAAGCACCTCGACCATCACCTGTCGCAGTTCGGGGCCTGAGCGCTTCTTCCCGCGCAGGCACAATACTTCTTGAAACAACACGCCGAACCGCGCCAGAATCGGGTCCGGTCCGTGGGAAAGCGCCCAGCCCAGCCACGGCCCAAGCCCAGGAGTGGTTCCCATGGCACCCGACCGCGACCCGTCGCCGACCCCCGGCATCCTCCACGAGATCATCGAGTGCGCGCCGATCCGCATCTTCTGGAAGGATCGCGAGTCGCGCTACCTGGGCTGCAACACGCTCTTCGCGCGCGATGCGGGCGCAGAGAGTCCCGCCGGCGTGGTCGGACGCACCGACTTCGACCTGGCGTGGCGCGACCAGGCCGAGATGTACCGCGCGGACGACCGCCAGGTGATGGAGTCGGGCGTGCCGAAGATCGGCTACGGCGAGCGGCAGGACAGCGCCGCGGGTGCCATCTGGCTGCGCACGTCGAAGGTGCCCCTGCGGGACGCGGACGGCCAGGCGTGCGGCGTGCTCGGCATCTACGAGGACGTCACCGAACAGCAGGCCACCGAGGCCCGGCTGCGCGAATCGGAGCAGAAGTACCGCGGCATCTTCGACGAGGCCGTGGCGGCCATCTACGTGTTCGACACGCAAAAGCGCTTCCTGGACAGCAACCAGGCCGGCCTGGACCTGCTGGGCTACACGCGCGACGAGCTGCTGCACCTGAGCATCCCCGACGTGGATGCCGACCCCGCCGTCGTGCTGCCGGCGCACGACCAATTGCTCGGCGGCGGCCGCCTCCTCAACTACCAGCACCGGCTGCGGCGCAAGGACGGGCGCGTCGTCACCGTGCTCAACAACTCGCGGCCGCTGACCGCGCCCGACGGCACGGTGCTGGGCCTGCAGAGCACGCTGATCGAGATCACCGGCCTGGTCGCGGCGCTGGACGAGCGCGACCGCCTGCAGGAACAGCTGAACGAAGCCAAGAAACTGGAGTCGGTCGGCCGCCTGGCCGGCGGCGTGGCGCACGACTTCAACAACATGCTGAGCGTGATCATCGGCCGGGCCGACCTGGCCCTGCACCGCCTGCAGGACGACCACCCGGTGGCGGCCGACCTGCGCGAGGTGATGGAGGCCGCGCGCCGTTCCAGCGAACTGACGCGGCAGTTGCTGGCCTTTGCGCGCAGGCAGGCGGCCGCGCCGGTGGTGCTCGACCTGAACGAGACCGTCGCCGGGATGGTGCGGATGCTGCAGCGCCTGATCGGTGAGAACATCGAGTTGCACTGGAATCCGGGCTGCGACATCCGGCGCGTGCGCATGGACCCGTCGCAGGTCGACCAGATCCTGGCCAACCTCTGCATCAACGCGCGCGACGCGATCGGCGAGTCCGGTTGCGTGAGTATCGAGACCGCCAACGTGACGCTGGTGGCCGGCGATTGCGCCCGCCTGCCCGGTGTGGCGCCCGGCGACTACGTGATGCTGTCGCTCTCGGACACAGGTGCCGGCATGGAGGCGGAGGTGCTCGAGCACATCTTCGAGCCCTTCTTCACGACGAAGGCGACGGGCAAGGGCACGGGGCTGGGCCTGGCGACCGTCTACGGCATCATTCGCCAGAACCGCGGGTGCATCGACGTGGCCAGCCGCCCGGGCGCGGGCAGCACCTTCCGCATCTACCTGCCGGCGTGCGTGGAGGCCGAGGACGTTGCCGACGGGGCCGCCGTGATGCCGGCCGGCCAGCCCCTGCGCGGCTCGGAGGTCGTGCTGCTGGTCGAGGACGAACCGGCCGTGCGCGAGCTGTCGGGGCACCTGCTCGAGTCGCTGGGCTACGAGGTGCTGGCGGCGGGCTCGGCGGCCGAGGCCTTGCGCCTGGCAGCGGCGAACTCTGGCCGCATCGCCCTGCTGATGACCGATGTCGTCATGCCCGGCATGAACGGCCTCGACCTGGCGCAGGCGCTGGGGCGCGACCTGCCCGGGTTGAAGGTGCTGTTCGTGTCCGGCTACGCCGCCGACATGCTGCCGGGCGAGGGGCGCCTGGCCCCGGGCGTGCAC
>CAINDZ010000486.1 GCA_903847545.1 uncultured bacterium
ACCTTCAACATCTGGCAGGGCTCGCTGGCCGACCCCGCGCGCGCCACGCAGGTGACGACCTACGCCGGCAACCCCGTGCGCTTCCTGACGCGCGCCGCCGACGGCACGCTGTGCTACGGCTACGACGGCGAGCTCTACACGCTGAAGCAGGGCGGCCAGCCGGCGAAGGTCGCCGTGCGCCTGGCCATCGACGGCCTGGCCAACCTGGACAAGGTGATGCCGGTCAACGACGAGTTCACCGAGATCAAGCTGTCGCCGAACGGCAAGGAGTTCGCCTACGTCTTCCGCGGCGAGGTCTTCGTCAGCAGCGTCGAGGGAGGCGTCACCAAGCGCGTCACCGACACGCCCTGGCAGGAGCGCAGCCTGACCTGGAGCCCGGACGGCCGCACGCTGGCCTACGCGGCCGAGGTCGACCAGAGCTGGAACATCTACGCCACGAAGATCGTGCGCGACGAGGAGCCGTACTTCTACGCCTCGACGGTGCTGAAGACCGAGCCCGTCATCGCCACGACGGCCGAGGAGTTCCAGCCCGCATTCTCGCCCGACGGCAAGGAGATCGCCTACCTCGAGGACCGCGTCGCGCTGAAGGTGGTCAACCTGGCGTCGCACGAGAGCCGCCTCGTGCTGCCCGCCGCGAACAACTACTCGTACGCCGACGGCGACCAGTACTTCGCGTGGTCGCCCGACAGCAAGTGGCTGCTGGTGCAGTTCGGGCAGCTCGAGCGCGTGATGTCGCCCGAGGTCGGCCTGGTATCGGCCGACGGCAAGGGCGAGGTCCGCAACCTGACCCTCAGCGGCTACGACGACGTCACGCCCAAGTGGGTGCTCGACGGCAAGGCGATGATCTGGGGCACGAACCGCTACGGCGCCCGCTCGCAGAGCGGCGACGCCTTCACGTGGGACGTCTACGGCATGTTCTTCACCCGCGACGCCTTCGACCGCTTCCGCCTGTCGAAGGAGGACTTCGCGCTGGTGAAGGAGATGGAGGAGAAGAAGGACGACGCCAAGAAGGACGACGACAAGTCCGCGAAGAAGGACAAGGGCAAGAAGGACAAGGACGAGACGGCCGGCAAGAAGGACGACAAGTCTCCGCCCGCCGACGTCGTCATCGACTGGACCGACCTGACCGAGCGCAAGCTGAAGCTGACCACGCACACCTCGCCGGCCAGCGACTGGGTGCTGTCGAAGGACGGCGAGAAGCTGTTCTACCTGACCAGCTTCGAGAAGGGCCAGGACCTGTGGGTGACCGAGACGCGCACCGGCGAGACGAAGCCGTTCGCGAGCATCGGCGCGCAGGTGGGCACGCTCGAACTGTCGAAGGACGGCGACTTCATGGTCTTCCTGGCCGACGGCAAGCCCATGAAGGTCGACACCGACAAGGGCGAGGTGAAGCCGCTGAAGACCGGCGCCGAGATGGTCGTCAAGCCCGCGGCCGAGCGCGAGTACGTGTTCGACCACGCCTGGCGCCAGTTCAAGCAGAAGTTCTACGTCACCTCGATGCACGGCGTGGACTGGGACGCCTACCGCGCCACGTACCGGCGCTTCCTGCCGCACATCAACAACAACTACGACTTTGCCGAGATGATGAGCGAGATGCTCGGCGAGATGAACGCCTCGCACACCGGCTGCCGCTATTCGCCGACGGCGCCGCTGGGCGACCGCACCGCCTCGCTGGGCCTGTTCTACGACGACGCCTGGGACGGCAACGGCCTGAAGGTGGCCGAGGTCATCGCCGGCGGACCGTGCGACAAGGCCGGCGTCAACGTGGCGGCCGGGAACATCATCGAGAAGATCGACGGCCAGGCGCTCGACCGCAGCTTCGACTGGGCCCGCCTGCTGAACCGCCGCGCGGGCCAGCGCGTGCTGCTGTCGCTGCTGGACCCGGCGAAGGACAAGCGCTGGGAGCAGGAGGTCAAGCCGATCTCCGCCGGCGACGAGAACGAGCTGCTCTACCAGCGCTGGGTGCGCGCGCGCCGCGACGAGGTCACGCGCCTGTCGGGCGGCAAGCTCGGCTACGTGCACGTGCGCGGGATGAACGACCCCAGCATGCGCACCGTGTTCGAGGAGGCGCTCGGCCGCAGCCTGGGCCGCGAGGGCCTGGTCGTCGACACGCGCTTCAACGGCGGCGGCAACATCCACGAGCAGCTGTCCGACTTCCTGGCCGGCAAGAAGTCGTTCGACATCATCCCGCACGGCCAGTACGTCGGCTCCGAGCCGTACGACAAGTGGACCAAGCCGTCGGTGGTGCTGATCGGCGAGGCGTGCTACTCGGACGCGCACCTCTTCCCGGTGCTCTACAAGATCAAGGACGTCGGCAAGACCGTCGGCATGCCCGTGCCCGGCACCGGCACCTTCGTCTGGTGGGAGCGGCAGATCGACCCGACGCTGGTCTACGGCATCCCGATGGGCGGCTGGCGCGGACCGGACGGCAAGTTCTGCGAGAACACGCAGCTCGAGCCCGACCTGAAGGTGCGCAACGAGCCGGACGTCATGGCGGGCGGCCGCGACCAGCAGATCGAGGCGGCGGTCAAGGAACTGCTGAAGAAGTAGGGACCCACAACGCGGGCGGGAGCGAACGATGAACACCGACGTCACCCTTCGCCCCGCCCGTTCCTCCGACGTGGCCGAGCTGGCCGCCCTCGCGACCCAGCTCGGCTACCCGTCCACCGCCGCCGAGGTCGCAGCCCGCCTGCCGCGCCTGCTCGACGATCCCGACCAGCTGGTGGCCGTGGCTGTGGGTCCCGACGACCGCGCCGTCGGTTCGGTGCACGTGGTCGTGCGGCGCCAGCTCGAGTCCGACCCGTGGGTCGAGATCACCACGCTGGTCGTCGATGACGCGGCGCGCGGCACCGGCGTCGGTCGCGCCCTGCTGGCGCACGCCGAGGCCTGGGCCGCCGCGCGCGGTTACGGATTCGTGCAATTGCGCTCGAACGTCGTCCGCGAGCGCGCCCACCGCTTCTACGTGCGCGAAGGCTACACAAAGGTGAAGGAACAGGTCCTGTTTCATCGCCGCGTGCCGCGCGACCCCGCCTGACAGCCGCTTCCCCTTCGCGCCCCGACCTGCTATCCTTGGCGCACCATCGATGGATGCCACGGGATGGATCCCTGCCGCCACTGAAAGGCCCGATCATGAAGCGATGCCTCGCCGCCGTCGTCCTGCTGTCCGTGGCCCTGTCCGGCTGCGGCTCGTCGACCACCACGCCGACGCCCGAACCGCCCGGCCAGCTGCCGTTTCCCGCCACGGCGGACATCGCGATGCAGAACTTCATGACGGCCTACGAGGGGATGTCGACGCAACATCTGGCGACCGTGAC
>CAINDZ010000487.1 GCA_903847545.1 uncultured bacterium
TGGTCTTTCGGCCGCGAAGTGGAGAACACTTGCCGCCTCGCGCTGCAGCGCCGCTCGCGCCTGCTGCCGTACCTCTACACGCTGGCGCGCGAGGCATCGGTCACGGGCCTGCCCATCGCGCGGCCGGTGTTCTTCGCCGACCCCGCCGACACGTCGCTGCGCGCCGTCGACGACGCCTTCCTGCTGGGCGACGACCTGCTGGTCGTGGCGAACACGAAGCCCGGCCCGCGCGACGCGAAGCTGCCACCCTTCCCGCGCGGCGCGTGGCGCGAGATCTCGATCGTGCCCGGCGACCAGGCCGACCCCGACCTGCCGCAGTTGTTCCTGCGCGAGGGCGCGGCGTTGCCGCTGGGGCCGATGGTCGAGTGGTCGGACCAGAAGCCGCTCGACGAGATTGAGCTGCTGGTGAACCCGGATGCGAGCGGCCACGCCGTGGGCACGTTGTACGAGGATGCCGGCGATGGCGTGGGTTGTCGCGACCGCGCGTATCGGGTGACGCGGTTCAGTTTCGCCGGCGGCCAGCCGGTCGCGAAGGTCACCGACGGCGACTGGCCGGCGGGCGGGTGGCGGGTCAGGGTGCAGGTGGCGGGGGAATAGTTGGGGGGGGGGGACTTGCGCCGGCGCAAGTCCCGCGGGCGCCCCCGGCCTGAAAAATATTTCATTTCCCCCCTTGCGGTTAACAAAACATTTCGCTATATTTTCGCCATCCTCCCACCCATCATGTCAGCCCTCCGAAAGGTGCGCCATGTCCGCCACCATCACACTGCCTGTGTTCGCGCCCGACCGGCCCGCCGCGCACGTCGATGCCTCCCTGCGCGAGGCGCTCAGCGCCTGCGACCGCGCCCGCGAGTGCGCCGTGCTGTGGTTCGCCGAGGTGCAGCGTCGCGAGCTCTTTCGGCAGCTCGGCCACGCCAGCCTGCAGCTGTACGCCACGCAGGCGCTCGGCTTTTCGGACAACCGCTACTGGCAGTTCAAGCGCTTGGCCGACGACCTCGACCGCCTGCCCGTGCTGCGCGAGGCGGTCGCGACCGGCGAGGTGGGCTGGACCAAGGCGCAGCAGGTCGCGCGCGTGGCGACGCCCGAGACGCAGCAGCTGTGGGTGGCGAAGGCGGCGACGTGCAGCCGGCGCGAGCTGGCCGTCGCGGTGAAGGAGGCGCGGTCCACGACGCCACTGACCACCATCACGCTGCGCGCCGACGGCCTGCAGCTGGCGCGGTTCGAGGCGCTGCTGGAGAAGGTGCGCAAGCTGCGCACGCTGCCCAGTGATGCCGACCGCATGGACACGGTGCTGGCCGGGCTCGAGGCCCTGGTCGAGGCGGCGCAGGACAACCGCGCCAGCCGCGCCGGCGCGCCCCACGTCCAGGTCGTCGTCCAGCAGTGCCCCGACTGCGCCGCGACCGCCGCCGTGACCAACCGCGGCGAGAAGCGACTTGCGCCGGCGCAAGTCGAGGCGCTCGCCTGCGACGCGCGCGTGCGCGAACCCGGCAGGCCCAACCGCGCGACGATCCCGCCGTCGGTGCGCGCCGCGGTGCTCGCGCGCGACCGGCACCGGTGCACCACGCCGGGCTGCCGCTCGACGCATTTCCTCGAGGTGCATCACGTGGTGGCGCGCAGCCGGGGCGGGTCCAACCGGGCGGAGAATCTGGTCACGTTGTGCAGCCGGTGTCATGGGTTCGTGCATGAAGGCGGTGGGGGACTTGCGCCGGCGCAAGTGGGGCGCGGGTCGGGCGACTGATCTACATGGCGGCGCCATTGACGCCGCGGGTTCAGCGGTGGCGGTCGACTTGCGCCGGCGCAAGTCGGCAGGTGCATGTCAGGCCCGGCTTGCCCCCGGCCGCCTCTCATGCAACGCCCGCACCA
>CAINDZ010000488.1 GCA_903847545.1 uncultured bacterium
CGGCCGGCTGCGAGCGCTGGAAGGAAGAGATCGCCGACGCGCTGCTGGCGGCGACCGGCTGCGCCGGCCTGCACGAGCGCTCGGACGCCGACGTGCGCATCAAGGAGGGGCTGCCCGTCCGCGCCGGCCACTGGCGGGGGCAGGAGGCGCCCGAGCTGGTCGAGATCCGCGAGAACGGCGTGCGCCTGCTGGTCGACGTCCGGCAGGGCCACAAGACCGGCTTCTACCTCGACCAGCGCACGGCGCGCGCCCGCGTGGCGCAACTGGCGGCCGGGCGCGAGGTGCTCAACTGCTTCGGCTACACGGGGGGCTTCGGGCTGGCGGCGCTGGCCGGCGGCGCGGCGCACGCCACGCACCTCGACGCGTCGGCCGGGGCGCTGGCGCTGGCGGCGCGGCACGGCGAGCTGAACGGCATCGACCCCGCGCGCTTCACCTGCGTCGAGGCTGACGCCTTTGCGCGGCTGCGGCAGTGGCAGCAGGAGGGCCGCAGCTTCGACCTGGTCGTGCTGGACCCGCCCAAGTTCGTCGAGAGCCGCCAGCACCTGCCGCGCGGCTGCCGGGGCTACAAGGACATCAACCTGCAGGCGCTGAAGCTGCTGCGGCCGGGCGGCCTGCTGGTGACGTTCTCGTGCTCGGGCCTGCTCGAGGCCGACCTATTCCAGAAGATCGTCTCGGACGCCGCACTCGACGCCGGCCGCAACCTGCAGCTGGTCGATCGCCTGCAGCAGGCCGACGACCACCCGGTGCTGATGAGCTTCCCCGAGGGCGCGTACCTCAAGGGTTTGGTCTGCCGCGCCGACTAGCCTGGCGGTCCGGCCGGCGCCCGCCGCGCGCCGCCCTCAACCGTGCAGCGCGTGCCAGGCCTTCAGGACCTCGGCTTCCTTCTCCGTTGCCAGCCCTGCCCGCTTCGTGACCGTCTCGCGCCGTTCCGGCGTCAAGGCGTCGTACCAGGCCAGCGTGTCGCGCACGGTCTCGGCCAGCGGCCGGTACACCAGGCCCGCGGCGGTCGCGCGCGCGACGCTGCGCCGGCCGAAGCCGGCGAAATCGGCGTCGTCCGGCAGCCAGCACGGCATGTCGCGCCAGGCGCCGACGCCGTTGGCCTCCAGGAAGGCGTTGTCGGCCCAGACGAAGGTTGCGTCCGAGCCCGAGACCTCGCGGCACGCCTTCAGCAGGCCGCGCATCACCAGCGGCGTCGAGGGGTGGGGGCCGGTCACGTCGAAGGTACCCACCGTCCGGCGCTCCATGCACAGCGCCTCGAAGGCCGTCAGGTCGCGCCCGTCGATGACCTGGATGGCGGTGTCGCCGCTGCCGGGCGCCAGCACCTCGCCGCCCCGGCGCACGCGCACCGGCCAGTAGCCGCCGCGGAAGCTCGCGTCGCGCGGGCCGACGATCAGCCCGGGCCGGAAGATCGTGTGGTTGTCCGGGTAGTACTTGCGGACGCGGTTCTCGCACTCGGCCTTGAAGGGGCCGAACATCTCGTCCGTGTAGGTCGTCGTGTCGGCGTCGGGCGCGCTGCTGACCGCCGCGGTCTCGTCCGCGCCCGCGGTGGCGAAGTCGACATAGACCGAGATCGACGACACGAACATGTAGTGCCCGACGCTGCCGCGCAGGAGCACGGCCGTGTTCTCGACGATCTTCGGGATCTGCGGCCAGATGTCGATGCAGATGTCCCAGGTGCGGCCGGCGGCGATGGCGTCGGCCAGGGACTTGAGGCCCTCGCCCGCCTCGGGCTGCCGGTCGCCGAGCAGGCACTCCACCGCGGGGAACAGTTCCTCGGAGCGGTTGCCGCGGTTGAACATCGTCACCGTGTGGCCGCGCCGGACCAGCTCCTCGATCAGGTGGGGGCCGGTCTGGCCGGTGCCGCCCAGGACGAGGACCTTCAGCTTCGCGCCGTCGGCGGCGTCGCCCAGCGACCAGGCGCGCCGGGCCAGCGGCGGCAGCAGACCGGCCAGGCCGGCGGCGGCGCCGGTCAGCACGGCATGGCGAAGGAAGACGCGGCGGGTGGAGGGGTAGCTCATCGGCGGCCCTTTCGAAAAGGCGGTAAGCGGGACCGGCGGCGCCTTCAGGGACGGGCGCCGCCGGGTGGTCTCGATATCGGGTTGCTACGCGCCGGAGCGCGCCCGGGTTGCGCCGGCGGGAACGGTCAGCCCAACTCGTCCTCGTACACGTCCGCGTTGAAGCCCACCAGCACCGTGGAGCCGCGCACGACCACGGGCGCGCGCAGGTTGCCGGTGGTGCCCAGCAGCAGTTCCATCAACTCGGCATCGGTGGGCTTGCTCCTGGCGAGGTCGAACACCGCGACCTTGCTGCCCTTCATCACGAGCAGCCGCTTGGCGTTCTTCACCAGCTTGCGGGCGTCGTCGGCGCCCAGCTTCTTCGCGGCGCTGACGGTCTCGGCGCTCTCGAGGCCATGATTCGCAAGGAACCCCTGCGACCTGGTGCAGCTCGTTCAGCCGTTGCGGTGGTAGTACCAGTCGACGCGCTTGGCCATGGGATGCCTCCTCGTTGCGGGGATCACCAGGGGATGGACAGGTTCAGGTCGCGCAGCTTCTGCTCGCACTCGGTGCGCTCGCGGCTGCGGAGGTAGCCGCCCGCCTGCGCGGGCCGCAGCCAGCCGGCCTCGCACGCCACGGCGCAGGCGCGCTCAGTGTCGCCGGCGCCGATCGCGGCCATCACGGCCTGCTCCAGGCGCGAGTACCCGACGGCGCCCAGGCGGAAGTCCTCGAACGCCTCCCAGGTCAGGGGCACCCAGCGCGCGACGATCTCGCGGCCGATGAGCGTGGCGTAGTCGCGGATCTCCTTCTGCGCGTGCGGGTCCATGCGCAGGGCCAGGAAGTGCAGCAGGTTGTGGAGGTCCACCTTCCAGTAGGCCTCGGTGTAGGTGCAGAGCGGCAGGTCCTTGCGGGCCTGCTCGCGGGCCACGCCGGCGGCCAGGCGCTCGTCGTACACGCGGCGCGCGTGGGCCTGCAGTTCGCGCTCGGACTCCGTGAAGCCCGCGCCCGTGACCGCGTCCAGGAAGCCCGCGCTGCCCTGCTTGTTGTCGCTGCTCTGGCCGCGCCAGGCGTCCGGCGCCGTATGCTGGGCCGAATCGGTGACCACCGAGTACCGCGAGCTGGTCTCGTTCACCGAGGCCGTGCGGTGCCGGATCCACTGCCGCCACGCGTCCATGGGCACGCGCACGTGCAGCTTCAGTTCGCACATCTCGAACGGCGTCGTGTGGCGGTGCTGCAGCAGGTAGCGGACCAGGCCGCGGTCGTCCGAGACGGCCTTCGTGCCGGCACCGTAGCTGACGCGCGCGGCCTGCACGATCGCCGCATCGTCGCCCATGTAGTCGACCACGCGCACCAGGCCGTCGTCCAGCACGCGGAACGGCACGCCCAGGATGTCGTCCAGGGCGGCCACGCGGGGGCGGGGAAGCTTTTCCGGCTGCGCGTCCATC
>CAINDZ010000489.1 GCA_903847545.1 uncultured bacterium
AGTTCCGCATCGCCAGCCGCCTGTACGAGAACAAGGAGTTCGAGAAGGCGGCCGACCAGTTCCGCCTGGTCGTCAGCCGCTGGCCTGCCTACTCGGCGGCCGACCGCGCGCAGTACCTGCTGGCCGAGTCGTACGCCGAGGCCGGCAAGAGCGAAGAGGCAAAGCAGGGCTACGAGCAGTTCCTCGGCTTCTTCGGCAAGAGCGAGCTGAACGTGTCGGCGCGCTTCCGCCTGGGCATGAACCGTTTCGAGGCGCGCGACTACCGCGCGGCCGCCGGCAGCTTCGGCGAGGTCGTCGCCGCGGCGCCCGGCGGCGAGATGGGGAAGGCGGCGCTGTACAACCTGGCGCTGTGCGAGCGGCTCGGCGGCCGCCCGGCCGTCGCGGCCGACCGCCTGCTCGACTACCGCAAGCAGTTCCCGAACGACGAGCGCGCGGCCGCGGTGGCCTTCCAGCTGGGCGACATGCACGAGCAGGCGGGCCGGCTGCCGCAGGCCGTGACCGAGCTGGCCCTGGCGGCGGCGGCGCCCTGCGAGGACCCGCTGCACACCGAGGTGCAGTACCGCCTGGGCGCCTGCCGCGAGAAGCTGTCCGACCTGAAGGGCGCGCTGGGTGCGTACCGGCAGGCCGCGCAGTGCGCCGATCCCGACAATGCCTTCCGGCTGTCCGCGCTGGCCCGCTCGGCGGTGCTCAGCGAGGACGCCGGCGACCTGGCCGCGGCCCTCGCGGCGTATCGCGACCTGATGAAGAACGCAAGTGATCCCCAACTGGTGGCCGCGGCGACCGACCGCGCGGCGCAACTGGCGACGGTGGTGCGCTAGCGCGGGCGGGATGGTCCGCCCACAACGCAAGGAGTCCGGATGTTCGCCGATTTCGACTGGGGCGCAGCCCTGATGCAGAGCCCGATCCTGGGCGTGCTGATCCTGTGCAGCGTGCTGACGCTGGGGTTCGCGATCGAGCGCTTCACCTACTACCGCCGCCGCGGGGGCGACACCGGGCCGGTCATGCGCCGGGCCATGTCCGCCGTGCAGCGCGGGCGGCTGGACGAGGCGGTCGAACACCTCAACGAACTGGGCCATCCGCTGGGCGCGGTCGGCATCGGCACGCTCTCGGGCTTCAGTCGCGCGCCGCACGAGGCCGAGGAGATCATGCACGTGCTGCTGAACCAGCAGAAGCTGCTGTTCGAGCGCAACACGGGCCTGCTCGGCACCATGGCCGCCGTGACGCCGCTGATCGGCCTGCTCGGCACGGTGTGGGGCATCATGCGGGCGTTCCAGGCGATGAGCAAGGCCGCCGTGGCCGGCCCCTCGATCGTCGCCGCCGGCGTCGCCGAGGCGCTGGTGACGACGGCCGCCGGCCTGGTCGTCGCGGTGCCCGCGGTCATCCTCTACAACTACCTGAACCGGCGGCAGGCGACGATGCTGGCCGAGGCCGAGAACGACACGCGCATGCTGTGCGTGGCGGCCCGCTCGGTCGTGGCGCACGCCGAGGCGCAGGAGGCGGCCGCCGGCTCGACGGTGCACGCCGTGCGCCGCTCGCAGGCCCAGCCCCGCGCGACGGTGCCGGTGTGATGAGGCGCAGGGCGGACCAGGGAACGGGCGAGGGCCCGCTGTCGGAGATCAACACGACGCCGCTGATCGACGTGTCGCTGGTGCTCGTGGTGATCCTGATGGTCGCCTCGCCGCTCGCCTTCGAGTCGAGCTTCGGCGTGCACACGGGCTCGCCGCTGGCGCAGCCCGCGGTGGTCGAGGACGTGCCCGACCGCGTGGAACTGGCGATCACCGGCGAGAACCGCGTCGAGGTCAACGGCCGCGCCGTGGCCATCGACCAGCTGGCCGGGGCGCTGCAGCCGCTGCTGGGCGCGGCGGGGCGTTCGCGGGACGTGGCCGTCTCGTGCGCCGGCGACGTCAGCCACGGCGCCTTCGTGCGCGTGCTGGACATCGCGAAATTGAACGGCGCGGCGAACATCGCCGTCGCGGAGAAGTGACATGAAGCACCGCCAACCGCAGCCCGCGCCGCTGCCGGCAAGGATCAACGTGACGCCGATCATCGACGTTGCGCTGGTGCTGGTCATCATCCTGCTGGTGACGGCGCCGATGATGGCGATGTCGAACCTGCCGGTGAACCTGCCGGGCGCGCACGCGCGCGACACCGAGCGCGCCGGCTTCATCAGCCTGACCATGACCGCGGACGGCAGGCTGGCGCTGGATGACGCGTCGCTGGCCGGCCTGGCCGAGGTGGCGCCGCGGCTGCGCGAGCGCCTGCAGCAGGGACGCGACGCGGGTCGGCTCGTGGTGGTGCGCGCCGACGCGACGCTGCCGCACGCCGCGGTCACCCGGCTGCTGGACGCCGCGCGCGAGGGCGGGGCGGTCAACCTGGGCATCGCGACGGCGCAGATCACGGACGTGAAGCCATGAACTCGGCGGCGCTGCACGGCGAGTTCCGGTCCATGCGCGCGCGGGCGCAGCGCGCCGTGGCGCTGAGCGTGGCGCTGCACGCGCTGCTGCTGGCGGGCCTGGCGCAGTTGCACGGCCCGCGGGTCGAGGCGCCGCGCGTGATCGAGGTGTCGTGGCTGGAGCCGGTCGCGGCCGTCGAGCCGGCGGCGACCGTCGTCCCGGCGCCGCCGCCGCCCG
>CAINDZ010000490.1 GCA_903847545.1 uncultured bacterium
GTGATCTCGACCAGGTCGACGCGCTGCCGCCGGCACTCGCGGCGCAGGTGATCGCGCCAGGCGTCGAAGCGCTCGCCGTACGCCGCGCGCATGTGCGCGGGCTCCAGGCGCACGCGCCGGCCCGGCTCCTCGAGCGCCTCGAACTCGACCTCGCCGCCGTAGTCGAGGTCCACCTCGCGCGGGTCCAGGATCTGGAAGACGATCACCTCGTGCCCACGGTGCCGGAAGTGCTTCAGGCCGGCGATGATGCGCTCGGGGTCGTCCATGAGGTCGCTCATCAGCACCACCAGTCCGCGGCGGGGCACGCGCTCGGCCACCTGGTGCAGCACCGCGCCGAGGTCGGTGCCCGTGCCGGCCGGCAGGCGATCCAGCACCTTCAGGACCTGGAACAGCTGGCGGCGCAGCGAGCGCGCAGGCACCGAGTCGAGGGGAGCGCCGTCGAAGGTCATCAGGCCGACGGCGTCGTTCTGGCGCAGGAGCAGGTAGCTGAGGGCGGCGGCCAGGTACGCGGCGTACTGCTTCTTCGCCGGGCGCGCCTTGTCGCTGGTGAAGTCCATGCTGGCCGAGCAGTCGACCAGGATGGTCGCCCGCAGGTTGGTCTCCTCCGTGTAGACCTTCAGGTAGTGGCGATCGGTCTTGGCGACGGCGCGCCAGTCCATGTTCGCGACCGGTTCGCCGGGCATGTACTGGCGGTACTCGGCGAACTCGGCCGAGAAGCCGTGGTACGGGCTCTTGTGGAGCCCGAGCAGGAAGCCCTCGACGACCAGCCGGGCGACCAGGTCCAGCCGCCCGAGCTGGCCGGCCAGCTCGGGCGTCAGCAGGTCCGAGGTCACGGGGCGACCTCGGCCAGGATGCGGTCGATGATCGCATCCTTGCCGATGCTCTCGGCCTCGGCGTGGAAGTTGGCCACCAGCCGGTGGCGCAGGACGGGATGCGCCAGGCGCCGGACATCGTCCAGCGACGGCGTCGGGCGCCCGTCGAGCAGGGCGCGGGCCTTGGCCCCGCGGACCAGGTACTGGGCGGCGCGCGGGCCGGCGCCCCAGGCCAGGAACTCGGTGGCCGCGCGCGACTCCTGCCCCGTGCCGGCGCGGGTCGCGCGCACCAGGCGGACGGCATAGCTGGTGACGTTCTCGGCGACGGGAACGCGCCGCACAACGTCCTGGCAGGCCAGCACCTCGGGGCCGTCGAGGATGCGCCCGATCTGGCCGGCGGCGGCGCCGGTCGTGCTCTCGACGATCGCCACCTCCTCGTCGAACGAGGGGTAGCCGATCTTGACGTTGAGCATGAAGCGGTCGAGCTGGGCCTCGGGCAGCGGGTAGGTTCCTTCCTGCTCGATCGGGTTCTGCGTCGCGAGCACGAAGAACGGGTTGCCCAGGTCGTGCGTCTGGCCGCCGGCGGTCACCTGGTGCTCCTGCATCGCCTGCAGCAGCGCGGCCTGCGTCTTGGGCGGCGTGCGGTTGATCTCGTCGGCCAGGATCACGTGGGCGAAGATGGGCCCGCGGATGAAGCGGAAGCTGCGCTGGCCCGTGCCGTGGTCCTCCTCGAGCACCTCCGAGCCGGTGATGTCCGAGGGCATGAGGTCGGGCGTGAACTGGATGCGGCTGAACGACAGGTCCATCACGCGCGCCACGCTGCTGATGAGCAGCGTCTTGGCCAGGCCCGGCACGCCCTCGAGCAGCACGTGGCCACCGGCGAAGAGGGCGATCATCAGTTCCTCGACCACGGCATCCTGGCCCACGATGACGTGCGAGATCTCGCGGCGCATGGCGTGGTAGTGGTTCCTGAGCTCGTCGATGCGGGCAACGTCGTCCACGGGTCGTCCTTTCCGGTTCCGGAGAAAGTCGCAGCGCAGCCCTGACGATACCCCCGCCGGCGGTGTCCGTCCACCCCGGCCGGGGCTGGCCCGCCCGGCGGCAGCGTGGTACCTTCCCTTCCGGCACCCCGGCCATCCGCGCGAAGGGACAGGATAGTTGCACAAGAGACTCTACCGCACCGTCGAGCGCCTGCTCGAGACGATCGACGACTCCTCGGGCGGCGAGGCCATGCTCCGCGAGGTGCTGCGCCTGCTGGTGAACAACCCGGCCGCCGAGGCGCTGGGCATCGTCAGCGGCCGCCTGTACCGCGAGCGGAAGCTGGACTACTGCCTGATCGACAGCGTGGGCGGGCTGGGCGAGGCGCTGGCGGGCAAGACCGTCAGCAAGGACTACCAGGTGGTGCGCGACATCGAGCGCCGGCGCCTGTGGGTGATCTCGCCGCAGTCGCCGGGATTCGACCCCGTCGTCGAGGCCCAGTTCGGGGACACCGACTCGGCCGCCATCCTGGTCGGGCGCGACCCCAACTACATCGTGAGCCTGAGCATCCGGCACCACGGCAGCGAGGAGGACCTGCTGGTCCTGATGGAGACCATCCGCGCGGCGGTGGGCCTGAAGCTGCGGATGCTGGCGCTGGCCACGCAGATGCGGCAGGCGCAGTCCATCCAGCACTCGCTGCTACCCGGCCGGTTGCCGCGCCTGCCCGGCTTCGACATCGCCGCCGTTTCCCTGCCGGCCGACGAGGTGGGCGGCGATGTCTACGACGTGCAGGAGGTCGAACCGGGCACGATCGGCTTCATGCTGGCGGACGCCAGCGGCCACGGCCTGGCCGCCGCGCTGCAGGCGCGCGACGTCGTGGTCGGCATGCGCATGGGACAGGCGCGCGGCGAGAAGATCAACGCGACGGTGGGACGGCTCAATCGCGTCATCAACCAGGGCGGGCTGGCCAGCCGGTTCATCTCGCTGTTCTACGGCGAACTGGAGGCGACCGGCAGCCTGGTCTACGTCAACGGCGGGCACTGCCCGCCCCTGCTGGCCTCGGCCGGCGGCCAGGTGCGCGAGTTGATGACGTGCGGCCCCGTGCTCGGCCCGTTGCCCGAAGCCGTGTACAAGCGAGGCTACGTGACGATGGAGCCGGGCGATGTCCTGCTGGTGTACACCGACGGCGCCACCGAACGCTTGGACCCGCACGCCCCCGGCGGCGAGGACGACCTGCACGAGTTCGGGCGCGACCGGCTGGCCCGGTTGCTGCTGGACCACCATGCGGATGACGCGGAGAGGATTGCGAGCGCGGCCATCGAGGCCGTGCGCGCATTCGGCGACGACGCGCCGCTGGCCGACGACGTGAGCCTGGTGGTGATCCGGAGGCTGCCGGCAGCCGACTACCCGCCGGTCGGCGGATTGGCCACGGTGGGCACCGGCGTCAGCCGGTAGAGCGCGACGGTCCAGGGCTGGCGCTCGCGCAACCCGACGCCCGCCAGTTCGCAGGTGTGCAGGAGGTCGAACCGCACGCCGTGGACGGTGCGTCCCTCCCAGCGCGGCGGCCCGTCCGTGCGGTCGACGAGGTAGGCCGGCCGCCGCCCCGGCTCGGCGTCGAGCCATGCGCCCGACGCGACCATCGGCTCGAATCCCTGCTGCAACCCGAGCACGCGCACCGGCGGGCTGACCAGTCCCATCAGGTCCAGCACGCGCATCCCGCTGAGGTACCCCACGGCACCGATGTCCAGCGCGGCCACCGTCTCGCCGGGCTCGGCGTTGGCGCGCAGCCAGCCCGCGACGCCTCCGTAGCAGTGGCGGACGCCGGCAGGGAAGGCCCGCGCATGCGGCACCACCTGCGACGCGAACAGCCAGCCGTTGACGCCGAGCGCCACCGCGACGCAGGCCAGCGCCAGGGCTCGCCCCAGCCGCCGCGTGCCGGCCGACAGGTCGGACCCGTTGAGCAGCCACTCCACGAGCAGGCTGACCGCCAGCAGGATGACCGGCGACAGCGGGCTGACGTAACGCGAGATGACCCAGACCTGGCGCAGCGCGTA
>CAINDZ010000491.1 GCA_903847545.1 uncultured bacterium
CCTCGTGGACGACGGCGACACCCGAGGCATTGTCGTTCGCTCCGGGGTAGTAGTCCTGCGGGCCCGGCAGGGGCGCGTCCGGCAGCGGCGGCGCCACGGCGCCCAGGTGGTCGAGATGGGCCGCCACGACGACATGGCGCCCCGCCAGGGAGCCGCTGCCCGGGACGAGGCCCGCGACGTTGCGACCGGTCAGCCCCGCGAGGTCGTCGCCGGTCCAGCCCTTCCCGGTCAACGGGAACTCCTGTGTCCAGCCGCCGTCGAAGGCGGGCTGAAGTCCCGCCGCCGCGAACCATGCCGCCAGCGTGTCGGCGGCCGCGCGGCCGCCCGCGGACCCGGCGGCGCGCCCGGACAAGGACGGCGCCGTCAGCGACCGGACGCGCTGAACGAGCGCCTCGTCGGGCGTCCCGCCCCGACCCGGGGTGGTCGCCAGCATGGCGCACGCCGCGACCAGGACACCGGCCCACATCCCGGTGGCCGCGCCCATTCCCTCGCTCTTCCTGCGGTTCGACATCGTCACTGGCCTTCCCGGGCGCCCAGCAGCGCCCGCCATGCCTCGTGCGTCCCGGCGTGCCGTGCGAACAGCGCCGCGATCAGGTCGAGGTTCGCCGACATGGCCGCCGACGGGTACGACGCGGTGGCCATGACGACGGCAAGCAGGTCTCGCGTGCCGTCGTCGGTGCTCGTGCGCAGCGAGTCGCTGGTCGGCGACCCGAAGGGGCCCTCGTCGTCGTACAGCGCGAGACGGCCGCCCACGTGGACCTCGTCCTTGCGGATGCCCGCGTAACCGTGTCCGTCGTCGCCGACGCAGAGCCGCACGCTGCCGCGGATGCGCGCAAGGTCGTAGAGGCCGATCGGGAGCAGGAACGACAGCGAGGCGAGGTTGCAGGCGTCCACGACCCGGCCCAGACGGTAGAGGCCCTTGCCCTGCAGGACCCGGCGCAACAGCGCCTCGCTGCTCGGGCGATGCCGCGACGGGTCCATGCCGAAAGACTTGTAGAGCGCCCGCGCCTCGCGCAGGCCGGGCACGGCCGAGGGCTCGCGGCCCGCGTGCTCGGCGCGCAGGCGCGCCTCGAGATCCGCGATCTCGGCCGCCAGGGCCTCGTCCCCGCCGGGCACGACCCCTGCGAGCACAAGGGCGCCGCAACTGGCCCGGCCGGCTGCCTCACCCGCGATCAGGATCCCGCGGCCGTCGGGCAGGCGCGCCGCCGTCATCCGGCATCCCCGCCATGGCGGCCCCCGGCGCCGTACATCTTCTCGTAGTAGGCCGTGTACTCGCCGCTGCGGATCTTCTCCCACCACGCGCGGTTCGCGAGGTACCAGTCGATGGTGCGTGCAAGGCCGGCGGCGAAGTCGACCGTCGGCGCCCAGCCCAGCTCGGCGCGGATGTGCGAGGCATCGATGGCGTAGCGCCGGTCATGGCCCGGTCGGTCCTGCACGAACGTGATGAGTTCGGGCCCCTTTCCAAGGCGGTCCAGGAGCATCCGGACCAGGTCGAGGTTCCGCTGCTCGTTGCCGCCGCCGACGTTGTACACCGCGCCGGGGCGCCCCTTGCGGAGCGCAAGGTCGATCGCGCGGCAATGGTCCTCCACGTACAGCCAGTCGCGCACCTGCAGCCCGTCGCCGTAGACGGGCAGTGGCTTGCCCTCGAGCGCGTTGGCGATCATGAGGGGGATCAGCTTCTCGGGAAACTGGTACGGCCCGTAGTTGTTGCTGCAGCGGGTGACGATCACCGGGAACCCGAACGTCTTGAAGAAGGCGCGGCACAGCAGGTCGGCCGCGGCCTTGCTGGCGGCGTACGGGGAGTTCGGCGCGAGGGGACTCTCCTCGGTGAAAAATCCCTCGCTGCCCAGCGAGCCGTAGACCTCGTCGGTCGAGACCATCACGAAGCGCCCGACCTGCGCCGCGCGCGCTTCCTCGAGCAGGATCTCGGTGCCCAGCACGTTGGTGGTGACGAACACCTCGGGTCCCTCGACCGAGCGGTCGACGTGGCTCTCGGCGGCGAAATGCACGACCGCGTCGATCGACTCGCGCTGCAACAGCGAGCGCAGGAGTTCGCGGTCACGGATGTCGCCGCGCACGAAACGGTAGCGGGGATCGTCCTCGCAACCGGCCAGGTTCTCGAGGTTCCCGGCATAGGTCAGCAGGTCGAGGTTGACCACGCGGTCCTGCGTGTGGTCCAGCAGGTACCGCACGTGGTTGGAACCGATGAAGCCGGCGCCGCCGGTGACCAGGATGTTCATGGTCATCCCCTCCCGAGCGCGGCAAGCCGGGCGACGAAGGCCGAGGCGCGCCCCGCGCTGACCGGAGCCTCGACGATGCCGTCCTCCTTGAGCGCCGTGCCAACGATGAAGCCGTCGGCGTGCGGCAGGAACCGGTCGACGGTGGCCGCGGAGATGCCGGAGCCGACGAGCAGCGGACAGTCCGGCATCGCCTCGCGCAGGAGGGCCAGTTCGCCGGGGTCGGCGCCGGCGCCCGTCGCCGAACCGGTGACGATGAGCGCGTCCGCCAGACCCCGCACCCGGATGTCGAGCGCGTCATCCACGACAGGCCGATTGGCAAGCGGCGCGGCATGCTTGACGCGCACGTCGGCCAGGATCCCGACGTCGGCGCCGAACTCGCGCCGACGACGCACCGTGCGCCAGGCAAGACCCGGCATCGGGCCCTGGTCCGTGACCGCGGCGCCGGTGTGCACGTTGACCCGGATGAACGACGCGCCGACAGCCACCGCCACCGCAAGCGCGGCCTCGGCATCGTTGCGCAGGACATTGATCCCGAGGGGGCACTCCGGGAACTCGCGCCTCACGGCGGCAGCGACAACAGCCATCGACGCTGTCGTGACGGGCGGCACGACGTCGGGGTAGAAAGGCACGTCGAAGAAGTTCTCGATCATCAGGGCCCGGATGCCCGCGCCGTGCAGGGCCTGCGCGTCGCGCAGGGCGGCGGCCGTGACCGCCCCGAGGTCGCCGGCGAAGCAGGGGCTGCCGGGCAGGGGCGCCAGGTGGAGCATGCCGATGACGCCGGGGCTGCACAGCCCGGCGAAGGTCTCGCGATTCCAGGGCTTCACGGGCAGGGGTCCTTCCAGGAGAGGGAACGCCATCGGGCTTGGCACGGGGCTCCCGACAGAATAAATTGGTCTGACCGCTCCTGACAAGGTCTTAGGCCCCCTGCCCCGCCGCGCGGATCCTCCGCCAGCGGCCGACAAGGAGACCGATGCAGATCGTCCATGGGAAGTCCGGCTGGCTCGAGGTCATCTGCGGGCCGATGTTCAGCGGCAAGAGCGAGGAACTCATCAAGCGGATCCGGCGGGCCCAGATCGCCCGGCGGCGGGTCCAGATCTTCAAGCACGGCATCGACGCCCGCTACGACGCGACGAACATCGTGTCCCACAGCCAGCAGAGCCTGCCGGGCGTGGCCGTGACCAACGCCCAGGACATCCTCAACCTTGTCGACGACCGCACCGAACTGGTGGCCATCGACGAGGGACAGTTCTTCGGCGACGAGATCGTCGATGTCGTCAGCAAGCTGGCGAACCTGGGCAAGCGCGTCGTGGTGGCCGGCCTGGACCTCGACTACAGGGGGCTGCCCTTCGGTCCCATGCCGCTGCTGATGTGCCGCGCCGAGTACGTCACCAAGCAACTGGCCATCTGCATGACGTGCGGCGACCCCGCCAACTTCACGCAGCGCCTGACGCGCGACACGGCGCAGGTGGTCGTCGGCGCGGCAGAGACCTACGAAGCCCGTTGCCGCTGCCACTTCGAGCCGCCCGCGGAAGACTAGGCGCGGCCTCCCGGCTCGGGTGCGCGTCCCGCGCTGTCCTGGAAACCAAGCGGCCCGGTTGCCTGGCAACCGGGCCGCTCGTTTTTCGGGCCATTGCCGGCCGATCAGCTGAAGAAGTGCGGGTCGATCTTGAGCGCGCCGGCCCGAGCAACCAGGTCATCGACGCGCTCGGGCGACAGGCCGAGCGCCGACGCCGCGGGCAGAAGGCGCGAACGGGACTCGAACTCGTCCTCGGCCGCCAAACCGTCCTCGTCGTTGCTGCAACAGCGGGCGATCTCCTCGCCCAGCGCGATCATCGCCGCGACCCGCGCGTTGCGGGCATCGGGATGGTCGAAGCGGTGGTGCCACCGCACCGCGTCCTCGAGATCCTCGGTCAGGTTCCACTCGCGCAGCAGGAGCGCGCCGAGCTCGCCGTGGTCGAACCCGAGCACGCGCGACTCGACCTCGTGGTAGGGTTCGCCCGTCTCGGCTGAGACCGCCAGGATCTCCTGGAACAACTCCGGGTGGCTGCGGGCCAGCACGAGCTGCCCGATGTTCTGCATCAGGCCGCCGATGAACACGCCCTCCGGCTGCACGCGTCCCGCCGCCTGCGCCACGAGCTGGCTGCCCATCGCCGACAGGACCGACTGCCGCCAGATCTTGTGGTAGAGCATGCCCGCGCCGGGAGCCAGGAAGACCGATCGGCTGGCGGTGACCAGCGTCCAGTTGCGGATGGTCACGAAGCCGAGGCGCACGATCGCCTCGCTGACGGTGGTGATCTGGCGCGCCGCGCCGTAGAACGGGCTGTTGGCGATGCGCAGGACCTTGGCCGTCAGGGCCTGGTCCATCGCGAGCGCCTTCTCCAGGCGCGTCGCCGTCGTGCGGGGATCCTCGATGACCGCCATGATGTGGCAGGCCGCCTTCGGAAGCGCCGGGAGTTCGCCGCTGTGGCGCAGGATGATCTCGGGCGTCAGGGCATGGCGGGGCGCGTTGCCGCCATCGCCGGCCGTGTTCAGGCCCACGAGCGACGACGGCAGGCCGGGATGGACCGGTGCGACATGCGGCACGAACTCGTCGTCGGCCTGGTCGTCGGCGAAAATCCGGATCCCGTCCTCGTCGGGCGCCGGCTTGCGCGCGCCGTTCGGCGCCAGGGGACGTGCCACGGGTTCCGCTGCCTGCGTCGCGGGTGCCGCCGGCGCCGCGCCGGATTCGGCCGGGCCGAACGGGTCGATCTCGGGCGCGCGGCGGCGCGCAAGAGCGACGGCCTCGGACTCGCGGTCGGCGACTCCGCGCCCACGATCCGGTTCAAGCGACGCGCGGACCCGGCGGCGCTCCAGTTCGGCGTTCAGGATGGCCGAAACCTGGCCCTGCCGCACGGGGACGCCCTTGTCGAGGAGCCACATGCGCGCCAGCGCGAAATGGGCCAGGATGCCGGCGGCGGCCAGCGCCGGGCTCTCGGGGTTGTCGGCATCGAGGTACAGGAACGTGTTCCAGTGCCCCTGCGACGGGAGCGGCAGGATCACGATCTGCCGGTCGCGCGCGCCGCGGCCGAGAAGCAGCGTCAGGTCGAGCGGGAAGTGCTTCTGCGGCACCGGCCCGCAGTAGACCGTGGCATCGTGTGCCACGGCGGCGAAGATGTCGTCCTTTTCGCTGGGAATCGGGGCGCGGCCGTCGCGTCGCTTGCGACGCGCCTCGGCCGGCAGCGCAACGTTCTCCTCGAGGAACACCTGCAGGCCGCTGGACCACCGCTTGACCAGCAGGAGTCGCAAGCCGGTCTGGCGTGCCAGGCGCACGAAGTACTCGGGTACGTCCTTGACGCGCGAGGCGGCGGCGAGTTCCGCGATGCCCGCCTGCAGCAGCGGCGTGGGCGCCTCGGGCAGAGCCGGGGCCGGCGCCGATGCAGGCACGCGGGACGGACGGGGCGCAGCGGCGTCCACGACTCCGGGCGCCTCCGGCGCATCGTCGGTCAGCTCACGCACGCGAGCCTGCAAGCGCGACAGCGTCTGCTGGATGTCCTGGAGTTCGCTCGTCTGGGTGCTCAACCGACTCCCCGCTCGCCTGCGACATGCCCGTTCGAGCCCCCGAAGGCGGCTCCCGTGCGCGTAGGATCGGCAGTTTCCGGGGCGTTTGAACCAAAAAAACGCGGCCGGGGGCGCGGCCCGAAATGGGCGGTTGCCCCCCGTGCCCGGGAGGGTATCATGATGCCTTGGACTTCCACCGTCCCGGTGGCGGAACTTCCGGAGGAGCAAGGACATGGCTGGCGGAACCAGGACCGGCAGGACCCGAATCACCAAGACGTTCACCTTCGACGCCGCCCACTGGCTGCCCCGGGTCCCCGAGGACCACAAGTGCCGCCGCTTGCACGGCCACACGTACCGGCTCGAGGTGGCGCTGGAAGGCCCGCTTGACCCCGGGATGGGTTGGGTCGTCGACTACGGGGAAGTCAGCCGCGTCGTGGATCCCCTGGTGCGCGAACTCGACCACCGGTGCCTGAACGACCTGCCGGGGCTGGAGAACCCGACGGCGGAAATCCTGGCCGCTTGGGTTTTCGCGCGGCTGGAGCACGCCCTGCCCCAGCTGGTCGAGGTCACGGTGTGCGAGACGCCGCGGACAGCGGCCGTCTACCGCCTGGATCCCTGAGTCCCCGCAACCCTCACCTGCCGGCCGGCAGCCGCACGTGCTCGACGGCCTCGGCCGGAATCCACCCCTGCCAGTCGCCGCCGAGACTGACCTTGGCCCAGCCGTCGCGCCGCGCCTGCACGTCCAGCGCCAGGCCCTCGTGCACCTCGAAGAGCGTCGGGAACGACGTGGCGGGACCCGAGCGCGCGTCGACGCTCGCGACGATGACCACCGCCTCGTCACGCACGCGCTCCCGGTGCCAACGGAGGCTGGTGATGGCCCCGGTCACCACCACGGCGGCGGCAGCCCCGATGAGGATCCGGTGCTGCCAGGTCGAGGCGCCTCGCGTCCAGCGCCACACGATCGATGCCCCCAGGCCCCAGAGCGCCAGGACCAGGAGCATCCCCCATTCGTCCAGCGAAAGGCCCCAGACCACCGCGGCGATCTGCGCCACGAACAGGGGCAGTTTCTGGTTCGCCAGTTCGAGGTCCTTCAGGTTCTGTCGCAACCAGGCGAGGTTCCGGCGCACATCCTGGTCTCGCGGGGCGAGCCGCTGGGCGCGGAGGTAGCTGGCCACCGCAGGCCCGACCTGGCCCGTGCGCGCCTGGGCAGTGCCGAGGTTGTAGTGCAGCACCGGATCGTCGACACCCAGGGCGCGCGCCTGCAGGTAGAGATCGCGCGCCTCGACGTACCGGCTGTCCGTGTAGGCTTGGTTGCCCTGGGCCAGAAGCGTCCCGGCGTCGGTCGTGGCCGCCGCTGCGCCCGTCGCGCCACCGAGGGCGACACCCGCGAACGCCAGCGCTAGAACGGCCAGCGCCGTCCCGCCCCCGGACGCGTCGCCACCCGCCCGGCCCGCCTTGTCGAGGCTGGACAGGAGCGCGCCTGCCTCGGTCGCCAGCGCCGATGCGGCGCCGCCTTCCTGGCCCCCGAAGCGGGCGTGGTCGCAGCGCTCCAGGAGGCTCACCAGGGCCACGCCCACGGGCGACGCGCCACGACGTTCGGCCACTTGGCGAATCTCGTCGGGTCCGATCGAGGCGACGGGACGGTCGATGGTGTCGGCGACGTAGCCGGTCACCGCGCGCGTCACGAGCGACAATGATGCCTGGCCGTCTCCGCTCGCGCCGGCCTGCGCCAGGAGCGCCCGCGCGGAGGCAAGCGCCCCGCGCCGACGACGCCCGGCCGGATCGAGCTTGCCCGCGGCCAGCTGCCCCAGCCGCCAGCGCCACGCGCCGAGGAAGGCCGCCGGCAGGAGCGCGAGCAGCCACCAGAGCACGCCTCCACACCGGGGCAGCCAGCCGCGACCCGTCAGGCCGCCGGCGTGGATGAACGCCAGGTCGTCGCCGACGCGCGCGATCTCGTTGCGGAGGAACCCCGAGTCCTCGCCGCCGGCGACCGGGCGGTCGCTGGGCGTGACCGACACGTCGCGGCCTGCGGCGCGCGCGGTGCGGTACTCGCCATGCGCAACGTCGAACCAGGAAACCTCGACCGGGGGCACATGCACCATGCCTTCCCGCGTCGTCACCATGACCTTCTCGGCGCTCAGCCTGCCCACCAGGCGATCCTCCTGGGGTGTCGTCGCCAGCTTCTCGGCGGCATCGTGCAGTCGGGTGCCCTCGGGCTCCGACACCTTCAACCCGGCGAAACCCTTCAGGAATCCGTCGGTGTTCAGCGTCAGCTTGAGTCCGATCGCATCCCCGCGCGGCACCGACGTACGGTCGACCGTGGCGTCCACCGCGCATTGCGTGGCGACGATGCCGCTGAATCCTGCCGGCTTCGGGGCCGGGAGTTCGCGCACGTTCACCACGACCGGTCGCGTCTTGAGCACGCGTGGACCCTGCTGCTGGCGCGAGTTGAAGAACCGCTCGAACGGGTCGTCGGGGAACACGAGCTCGGCGGGATCGACCTGGAGCCTGCCGGCGCGCGTCGGGAAGAGGGCATAGCGGATCTCGGTCACGTTGTACGCGATGCCGCGCAGGACCTGGCGGGAGTTCCGCTCGGTTCCGAGGTCCTCGCGCCAGAATCCTTCGGTGCGGGGCGGATTGTAGGAAGGGTTGCCGAACGACTGCAATCGTCGCCACCACTGGAACGAGAGGACCACCTGCTGGCCAACCCAGGCCTCGGGCTTGTCCACGGTCATGGTGACGAACATGTCGTCGCTGCCCGACACCGTCCCCGGCGCAGGCGCCGCGGTCCGCTGCTGGCGGTTGCCCGAGTCGGCAGGCGGCACCGACGATCCCGCGAGCACCTTGATGGCGATCGGGTCGGTCGCGCATTCGCCGGCGGCCGTCTTCACGCGCACCGGCCCGATCGTGAAATCCCCCTCGCCCTCGACCCGCAGGTAGAACACCCGGGAAACGACGATGCGCGTCTGGCCGTTGACGCTGGTCATGCTCTGGCTGGTGCCCCCGCCGTAGATGCGCACGCCCGGCAGGTCCGGCAATTGGAACGATGGCGACCACCCGATGTCGCCCTCGACGGTGACGGTGAGGGCGACGTCGTCGCCCCTGGCCACGGTGGTGCGATTGACCTCGGCCCGGCATGCGGCTGCCGCGTGCGCCGACTGGGTCCAGGCGCACCCCAGCACGACGGCCAGCGCCATGGACAGGAAAGCGCGCATCATGCCCGATCGCCCGGGGACTGTGTCGTGGGTCGCCATGCGTCGATCACCATCTCTTGCCGCTCCGGGGCCGCTTACCCTGGACCCGTTTCTGCAGCGAACGCTTCAGTTCTTCCTCGTCGCGGTCCAGGGCCTTCAGGATCTGCGCCGCCTGCTCATCCGTCAACTCCGGCTGGGCGCCGTCCCGCTTGGCCCCGGCCTGGGGCTGCTGTTCCTCGGGCTTGGGTGGGTCCTGCTCATCCTTGGACTGTTGTTCCTGCTGCTTGTCCTGCTGCTGCTCCTGCTGTTCTTGTTGATCTTGCTTCTGCTGTTCCTGCTTCTGCTGTTCCTGCTTCTGCTGTTCCTGCTTCTGCTGTTCCTGCTTCTGCTGCTCCTGTTTCTGCTGCTCTTGCTTGTCCTGCTTGTTCTTGTCCTGCTTGTTCTTGTCCTGCTTGTTCTTGTCCTGCTTCTGCTCGTTCTGCTGCTGCTTTTCCTGCTGCTGCCGCCGCAGCGCCGCTTCCAGGTTGAAGGTCGCGCCCTGCTGGTCCGGATCGAGCTTCAGCGA
>CAINDZ010000492.1 GCA_903847545.1 uncultured bacterium
CAGCATCTCGGGGCAGAAGTCGGCCGCCAGCCAGGCGCGCCCCCGGCCGGCCCTCATGCAGGCCAGGACCAGGTCGCCGGTGCCGGCGCACAGGTCGAGGATCTCCCAGGCGTCGCGGTCGATGCGCGCGGCCACGTTCTTCCGCCACGCGCGGTCGCGCCCGGCGCTCAGCAGGTGGTTCATGAAGTCGTAGACGCCGGCGATGCGCGCGAACATGGCCTGCACCGCGCGGCCGTGCTGCTGCGGGTCGCGCACGGTCCACGCGCCGGCCTCGCGGGCGTGCACGTCGTCGAAGCGTCCGCTGCGCGTGGGCTCGCTCATCGCGCGCCGCCACCCAGCGAACCGCCACCCAGCCGCGCCAGAAGCGCCGCCCACTTCCCGTCGACGTCCCGCTTCACGTCCGCCGACATCGTCACCAGGTCGGGCCACTGCCGCTGGTAGCCGTACTCGCCGGGCAGCTTCGTCGTCGCGTCGATGCCCATCTTGCCGCCGTAGCACGGCAGGTTCGTCGCGTGGTCCAGCTGGTCGACCGGCCCCTCGCTGAAGAACACGTCGCGCGCCGGGTCCAGGCTGCCGGTCACGCGCCACAGCACCTCGTTCAGGTCGTGCACGTTCACGTCGGCGTCCACCACGATCACGTTCTTGGTGAACATGATCTGCCCCGTCCCCCACAGCGCCTGGCACACCTTGCGCGCGTGGCCGGGATACGCCTTGCGGATGGCGACGATGACCAGGTTGTGGAAGCACGCCGCCACCGGCAGGTGGTAGTCGACGATCTCCGGCAAGGGAACACGGATCAGCGGCAGGAAGAGCCGTTCGGTGGCCTGCCCCAGCCAGCCGTCCTCCATGGGCGGCCGCCCGACGATGGTCGTCAGGTACAGCGGGTCGCGCCGGCTGGTCACGCACGTCACGTGGAAGACGGGGAACTCCTCGGCCAGCGAGTACCAGCCGGTGTGGTCGCCGAAGTCGCCTTCCATCCGCCTTTCGCCCGGCTCCACGTAGCCCTCGATGATGAAGTCGGCCTCGGCCGGCACCTCGAGGTCGCAGGTCAGCGCCTTGACCATCGCCACCGGCTGCCCCGTGAGGAAGCCGGCGAACAGGGCCTCGTCGATGTCCGGCGGCAGCGGCGCCGTCGCCGCGTACGACAGCACCGGCGGCCCGCCGATCGCCACGCACACCGGCATGCGCTCGCCGCGCTTCTCGTAGCCCGCGTGGTGCGCCGCGCCCGTCTTGTGCACCTGCCAGTGCATGCCGGTGGTGCGCCCGTCGAACACCTGCATGCGGTACATGCCGATGTTGCGCCGCCCGTTCTCGGGGCTGCGCGTGATGACCAGCGGCGTCGTGATGTACGGCCCGCCGTCGCGCGGCCACGTCGTCAGCACGGGCATCAGGTCCAGCAGCCCGCGCCGCGACAGTTCATCGCCCTGCACGACCACGTCCTGGCAGGCGCCGCGGCCCACCGACTTCGGCGCCGCCTCGCCCCACTCCTTCAGCTTGCCGAGCAGGCGGATCTTCTCCCACAGCCCGTCGGGCGGGCCCAGGCGCAACGGCTCCTCGACGCGCGCCGCCACCTCGGCCAGCGTCTCGCCGCCCAGCGCCCACGCCATGCGCCGCTCGCTCGCGAACAGGTTGATCACCACGGGCACGGGCCGGCCGTCGGCCGTGGTGGCGGCAGGCCGGCCGCCCGCGGCGGCGCTCCACCGCCCCGGCTGCGGGTTCTCGAACAGCAGGGCCGGTTGCTCGCCGTTCTTCACGAAGCGGTCGGCCAGCTCGGTGATCTCCAGGCAGGGGTCGACCGGCTCGCGGACGCGGATGAGCTCACCGCGCTCCTCGCACAGGCGCACGAAGGCGCGCAGGTTGGTCGCGGGCAGGCCGGAGGCGCTGTTCTTGGCCATGGAAACCCTGTCGGCTCGGGGAGATTCGGGCAGCGGCGGGAAACTTAGCAGAGGTGCCCGAAGGCGGCAAGACAGGGGGCGCGCCGGGCGGGGCGGCAGCCCAAAAGCCAACGGCCCCGGCGCCTTGGGGGACGCGGCAGGGCCGTGGCCCGGGCGCATGGACGAGGTCGCCCGCCCTCATCCAGCGCCACAGGAGTCACCCTCCCATATTTCCACACCCGACAACATTTCGCAATTGATTTGTGACAACTTTATGGATATAATCCAATCATTCGCGCCGCTAATGACGCACGCCGTCCCGTCCGTCGCCCCGGGAGGACCCTCGCCCATGCAGCTCTCCTCGCGCCAGCTCGAGGCCTTCGTCACCGTTGCCCGCACCCTGAACTTCACGCGGGCCGCCGAGCGCCTGAACCTGACCCAGAGCGCCCTGTCCCAGCGCATCCGCAAGCTCGAGGAGGAGTTGGGCGTCACGCTGCTGGTGCGGGCCCCCGGAGGCGTGCGCCTGACCGAGACAGGCAACCGCATCCTGCGCTTCTGCGAGGCGCGCGAAACGCTCGAGGCAGAGATCCTGTCCGACCTGGCCACCTCCCGCACCGGCGAACTGGCCGGCGCCATCCGGCTGGCCGGCCACCTGTCCGTGATGCGCACGGTGGCCCTGCCCGCGCTGGCGCCCATGCTGCGCGCCAACCCCAAGGTGAACTGCGAGCTGATCGTGCAGGACCTGAAGGACCTGCCGACCATCCTCAAGCGCGGCGAGGCCGACATGGTGTTGCTGGACAGCGAGTTGCCGGGCTCCTCGCTCGAGCGTCACCACCTCGGCGACGAGGTCTACGTGGCGATCGAGAGCACGCAGCACGCCACCCGCACCGATGTCTGGCTGGACATCAACCCCGAAGACCAGGTCACCAACCGCTTCTTCCTGCACCAGGGGCAGGCGGTCGAGTTCCGCCGCTCGTTCATGGCCGACGTCTACGGGATCATCGACGGCGTGGCCATGGGCGTGGGCCGGGCCGTGGTGCCCCAGCACCTGCTGAAGGGCCGGCAGGACATCCGGGTCGTGCCCGGCTTCCGTCCGTTCGTGACCGGGGTGTGGCTGCACCACTTCACCCTGCCGTACTACTCGCGCCTGCAGCAGGCTACACTGGAGTGCCTCCTGAGGGACTTTCCGGCCATCCTGCAGCAGACCTGATCGCGCCATAAGCCGGGAATTACGGAAAAGACGCATATCAAGCGGGACATTTTCCGATCGATAACCCCCTTGAGCCGTAACGCCCACGGTCTTCAGGGGGATATGCGCACGTGAGCCTCACCGGGAATTCCATCATTGCCGAACTGAAGGCGTCGGGCAACCTGCCCTCGCCGACGGGCATCGCGCTGACCATCCTCGAGATGTCGCGCGACCCGCACGTCAACACCGACGAACTGGCCAACGTGCTGCAGGGCGACCCTGCGCTGACGGGCCAGATCCTCAAGTACGCCAACAGCGCCGAGTCGGGTTCGCGCGTGCACGTCGTCGCGCTGCGCGACGCGCTGATGCGCCTGGGCCTCGCGCAGGTGCGGCAGCTGTGCCTCAGCTTCTCGATCCTCGCCAACGCCCGCAGCGGCCCGTGCGAGAAGTTCGAGTACGGACGCTACTGGACGCGCTCGCTGGCGATGGCCGTCAGCTGCCAGGCCATCTCGCGCGTGGCGCGCTCGCTGAACCCGGACGAGGGCTTCACGTGCGGCCTGCTCGCGCACATCGGCCGGCTCGCGCTGGCCAGCGTCTACCCGCAGGAATACTCCGAGATCCTCACGCGCTGGAACCACGGCACGCCGGACGAACTCGGCCCGCTCGAGAAGCACGGCCTCGGCCTGACGCACCTCGATGCGGCCGTCGCCATCCTCGAGGACTGGCACCTGCCCGAACATGTCGTCTCGGCCGCGCGCTTCCAGGAGGACGGCTCCTGGATCACCGGCCAGCGCGCCGAGGCCGCGCCTGATCGTGGTCGCGAGCTGGCCCGCGTGCTGCACGCCGCGAGCCTGGCCGCCGACATCTGCATGGAGACCGGCCCGCGCCGCCACCTGATGGTGCTCGACTTCCTCAAGGCCGGCCTGTCGCTGGGCTTCGCCGAGGAACCCTGGATCATCATGTACGACGAGATCCTGCACGAGTGGGCCCGCATGGGCAACGTGCTGAACATCGTCACGTCGCACGTGCCGTCGCTCGAGAGCCTGGTCGCGCGCGCGCGCGAGCAGGGCGAGGTCATCGACGACCGCCGTCGCCCGCGCCCCGGCGCCGAGGTCGTGGCGACCGCCGTGCGCAGCACG
>CAINDZ010000493.1 GCA_903847545.1 uncultured bacterium
GGGCATCGACGTGACCTCGACCTCGAGGATCTCGCCGCCGACCATGGTCCAGGCCAAGCCCACCACCACGCCGATCTCGGGCTGCCGGTCGACGGTGCGCCGCCGGTACTTGGGCACGCCGAGGTACTTCTCGAGGTTCGCCGCGGTCACCGCCGCCGGCCACTTGCCGTGCTCGGCGTGGTGCCGGGCCACCTTGCGGCAGATGCCGGCGATCTCGCGCTCGAGCCCGCGCACGCCGGCCTCGCGCGTGTAGCCGTCGATGATCGCCTGGAAGGCCGACGACTTGAAGCCTCCTGGCCAGCGCGCGACGCCGTTGCGCTTCATCTGGCGCGGCGCCAGGAATCGCTCGGCGATGACGAGCTTCTCGTGCTCGAGGTAGCCCGGCAGGCGGATGATCTCCATGCGGTCTTCCAGCGCCGGCGGGATCGAATGCAGGCTGTTCGCGGTCGTGATGAACATGACCTGGCTGAGGTCGAACTCGACCTCGAGGTAGTGGTCGCTGAACGTCGAGTTCTGCTCGGGGTCGAGCACCTCGAGCAGCGCCGCGGCCGGGTCGCCGCGGAAGTCGGCGCCCATCTTGTCAATCTCGTCGAGCAGGAACACCGGGTTGCGCGTCCCCGCCTTGCGCAGCGACTCGATGATGCGCCCCGGCTTGCTGCCGATGTAGGTGCGCCGGTGGCCGCGGATCTCGGACTCGTCGCGCACGCCGCCGAGGCTGATGCGCACGAACTTCTTGCCCATGCTCTCGGCGATGCTGCGGCCCAGGCTGGTCTTGCCCACGCCCGGGGGGCCCACCAGGCAAAGGATGGTGCCCTGCGGGCGGCGCGTCAGCTTGTACACGGCCAGGAACTCGACGATGCGCTCCTTGACCTTCACCAAGCCGAAGTGGTCGGCGTCCAGCCGGGCCTGCACGTGCACCGGGTCGACGCGGTCGCGCGACTTCTTCTTCCACGGCAGGGCCAGCATCGTGTCGAGGTAGTTGCGGACGACGGTGGCCTCGGGGCTCATCACCGACATGCGCTCGAGGCGGGCGACCTCGCGGCGCGCCACCTCGAGGGCCTCGGGGCTCATGTCGCTCTGCTCGATGCGCGCGGCGTAGTCCTCGATCTCCGAGTCCTCGTCCGCCGTGTAGCCGAGCTCCTTGCGGATGGCGCGCAGCTGCTCGTTCAGGTAGAACTCGCGCTGGTTGCGCTGCACCGCGGTCTGGACCTCGCCGTCGATGCGCTGCTCGATCTCGAGGATGTCCAGCTCGCCGGCCAGGATCTGGTTGATGCGGGTCAGCCGCTTCTCGAGCGACGGCTCCTCGAGCAGCTCCTGCTTCAGGGGCACCTTGCCCAGGATGTAGGCGCTGATGGAGTCGGCCATGCGGCCGATCTCCTCGAGGTTCAGCACCGACAGCAGCACCTCGTCCGGCAGGCGCTTGTTCAGGCGCACGTATTCCTTGAACCGGTCCTTGATGGAGCGGCTGAGGGCCTCGATCTGCGGGCCCTCGGCCAGTTCCTCCGCCAGCGGGGTGGCCGTGGCCTCGAGGTAGCCGTCGGCCTGGGCCACGCCCTCGAGCCGGACGCGCGTGGCGCCCTCGACCAGGATCTTCAGGGTCTCGTCCGGCGTGCGGATGATCTGCAGCACGCGGATCACGGTGCCGACCGGGAAGAGGTCGTCGCCGGAGGGCTCCTCGGTGTCGGGTTCGCGCTGCGCGGCGACGCACAGGCGCTTGTCGCGCTCCATGGCGGCCTCGACGGCCGCCACCGAGGCGGCGCGGCCCACCAGCAGCGGCGTGACCATGTAGGGGAACACGACGACGTCGCGCAGCGGCAGCAGCGGCAGGCGCGCGGGCAGCAGGTTGGCCTCGTTGGCGGTCGTGCGATCGGGTGCGGCGGGGGTCATCGTTCTCCTTGGTGCATGGCGACCGGGCGCGACGGCGGGCGAAGGCGAACAGCGCCGGGACCGGGTGGCCCGGCGCTGGCGGCCCCGCGGGGCCGGCGCGCGACGGCGATCAGGCTTCCTTGATGTCCAGCGGCGGCTCGCCGAGCACCACCTCGGGGGCGGCCTGCTTCTCGACCGACTCCCGGGTGATGACGACCTGCCGCACGTCGTCCAGCGACGGCACATCGTACATGGTGCCGCGCATGATGCGTTCGAGGATCGAGCGGAGTCCGCGGGCGCCGGTCTTGCGCTTGATCGCCAGGTCGGCGATCGCCTCCAGCGCGGCAGGTTCGAAGACCAGCTCGACGTCCTCCATCTCCAGGAGCTTGCGGTATTGCTTGGTCAGCGCGTTGCGGGGCTCGGACAGCACGCGGATCATCGCGTCGCGGTCGAGCTCCTTCAGGCTGGTGACCACCGGCAGGCGGCCGATGAGCTCGGGGATCAGGCCGTACTGCATCAGGTCCTGCGGCTCGACCAGGCCGAAGAACTCCTCGCGCTCCTCGCGCGCGGTGTAATCCTCGGTGCGGGCGAAGCCCAGCGTGTTCCGGCCGACGCGGCGCTCGATGATCTTCTCGAGCCCCTGGAAGGCGCCGCCGCAGATGAACAGGATGTTCTTCGTGTTCACCTCGAGGTACTTCTGCTGCGGGTGCTTGCGCCCGCCCTGCGGCGGCACGTTGGCCACCGTCCCCTCGAGGATCTTCAGCAGCGCCTGCTGCACGCCCTCGCCCGACACGTCGCGCGTGATGGACGGGTTGCCGCTCTTGCGCCCGATCTTGTCGATCTCGTCGACGTAGACGATGCCCTGCTCGGCGGCGGCGATGTTGTAGTCGGCCGCCTGCAGCAGCCGCACCAGGATGTTCTCGACGTCCTCGCCCACGTAGCCGGCCTCGGTCAGGGCCGTGGCATCGGCGATGGCGAACGGGACGTTGAGGTAGCGGGCGAGCGTCTGTGCCAGCAGGGTCTTGCCCGTGCCGGTGTTGCCGAGCATGAGGATGTTGCTCTTGTCGATCTCGACGCCGTCGCCCGTGACCTTCTGGTGGATGCGCTTGTAGTGGTTGTAGACGGCGACCGCCAGGCTGACCTTGGCGTCGTCCTGGCCGATCACGTACAGGTCGAGGTAGTCCTTGATCTCGCGGGGCTTGGGGAACTTCGGCGGCGCGAGGGCCGCCTCGTCCAGCATCTCGCCCTCGAGGATGTCGTTGCAGAGCTTGATGCACTCGCTGCAGATATAGACGCTCGACGGCCCGGCGACGAGCTTCGCCACTTCATCCTGCCCGCGGGCACAGAAGGAGCACTTGATCATCTGCGGACTGCCGTTCTGGCGACGTTTCATCCCTGCTCCCCGACTGCGCCCCGCGGGCCCGGAGGTCCCTACTTCTTCTTCGTCTTGTCGGCCTCGATCTCGCTGCGGCTCTCGATGACCTTGTCGACGATCCCGTAGGCGGCCGCCTCGTCGGCGGACATGAAGAAGTCACGGTCGCTGTCGGCGGCGATCTTCTCGAACGTCTGGCCGGTGTGCTTGGCCAGGATCGCGTACAGCTTGTCGCGGATGCTCAGGATCTCGCGCGTGTAGATCTCGAGCATGCTGGCCTGGCCCTGGCTGCCGCCCAGGGGCTGATGGATCATCACCCGCGAGTTCTTGAGCGCGGAGCGCTTGCCGGCGGCGCCGGCGGCCAGCAGGACGGCGCCCATGCTGGCAGCCTGCCCCATGCAGATGGTGACCACATCATTTGTAATGTATTGCATCGTATCGTAGATGGCAAGACCAGCGGTCACGGAGCCGCCAGGACTGTTGATGTATAGGTAGATGTCGCGCTCGGGGTCCTCGGCCTGCAGGAACAGCATCTGCGCGATCACCAGGTTGGCGATGTTGTCGTCCACGGGGAAGCCCAGGAAGACGATCCGATCCTTCAAGAGGCGCGAATAGATGTCGTACGCGCGCTCGCCGTGACTGGTTTGATCGACTACGACGGGAACCAGCATCGTAACTCCTTAGGCGTTCGGGGCGTGGTCGCCCAGGACATCCGTGTCCGCGGGCACATCCTCGACGACCGCACGGGACAGCAGGAAATCATAAGTGCGGCGCTCGAGAAGGTCGTATTCGATCCGCTCCCGTTCGTCGCCACTGTCGACGAATTCACGGTACCGGTCAACCTCGAAACCGTTCTCGGCCGCGATCTCGGCGATGCGTTCATCGACCAGTTCCTTGTCCGCCTTGATCCCTTCCCGACGGCGCACCGCCTCGAGCAGGAGCATGCCCTGCAACGCCCTGACGGCGTGCGGGCGGCCCTGCTCGCGGTACTCGGCGTCCTCCTCCGGGGAGCTCGTCCGGCCCAGGCGCGCGTTGCGCTGGTGCAGTTCCGTCAGGCTCGACTCGAGGTACTTGTCGACCATCGAGGGCGGCAGGGGAACGTCGTGGCGCTTCAGGAGTTCCGACAGCAGCTGGGCGTCCAGCTCCTGGGCCACCCGGCGCCCCGCCTCCTTCTCCAGGTCCTTGCGGATGTCGGCCTTGAGCCCCGCCACGTCCTGCACCGGCCCGCACGTGGCGGCGAACGCGTCGTCCAGGTCCGGCAGCTTCTTCTGTCCCACGGCCTTGACCAGGCACCGGAACTTGACCGTGCGGCCCTGCAGGGCCGGGTTCGGGTGGTCGCCCGGGTAGGTGACCTCGACGATGCGCTCGGCCCCGGCCGCGGCGCCGGACAGGCGCTCGTTGAACTCGGCCAGGTTGTGGGCCGCCCCCAGCACGAACTTCTGGTCGGGGATGGCGCGGTCGTCGTCGAACGTGCCGTCCTCGCAGCCGGGCACCAGGTCGAGGGTGACCTGGTCGCCGTCCTGCGCCTCGCGCTCGACCGTCTCCCACGAGGCGCGCGACTCGCGCAGGCGCTCGATGACCGTGTCGATGTCGGCTTCGGGCACGACGACCTGGCGCCGCTTCGCCGGGAGGTTGTCGACATCCGTCAGCTCGATCTCGGGCCGCACCTCGACCACGAGGTCGAAGGCCAGCGGGCCGTCGTCGGGGAACGCGAAGTTCTCCAGGGCCGGGTCGCCCACAGGCGAGAGCTTGTGCTCGAGCAGGGCGCTGATCCAGGCCTTCGGGATCAGGGCGTCGACCGTCTCGGCGCGCAGCATGTCCCCCAGCTCGCGCTCGACGACCGCCTTGGGGGTGTGTCCCTTGCGGAACCCAGGCTTGTGGTGCGTGCGCGCCGCCTTCCTCAGCCGCTCGGCGAACTCCTGGTCGAACAGCGCGCGTTCCACCTTGGCGTGGATGACGCGGCGGCAGGGCTCGGGGGCCTCGACGGTGGTGCTGATGTGCCGGTTCGCACCTGACGGATTCTCGGACATGCCTGGTTCCTCACGGTAGGAATGTGAAAACGGCCCGGCGTTACGTGACTTCCGGGCGCGGCGACGCTTTGGTGTTCTGCCCGTCCTGGTGTTCTGCCCGTCCTGGTGTTCTGCCCGGCATGCCGGGCGCCGGGCCGGTGGTCCAGGACGGCCTGGTGCGAGAGGGGGGACTCGAACCCCCACGGGTTGCCCCACAGGAACCTAAATCCTGCGCGTCTGCCAGTTCCGCCACTCTCGCGTACTCTGGGGACGAACCCGACCAGCGGCGCGGGCCCGGCGA
>CAINDZ010000494.1 GCA_903847545.1 uncultured bacterium
CCGGCGGCCACTGCCCGCGCCACGAGCTCGCCCCCCACGACCAGCGACTCCTTGTTGGCCAGCGCGATGCGCAGGCCCCGCGCCGCGCCGGCCAGCGTCGGGGCCAGGCCCGCGGCGCCGACGACGGCGTTGACCAGGCACGACGGCGCCTCGGCCGCCGTCACGGCCTCGACCAGGCCCTGCTCGCCGCCGGCCAGCAGGCGGCCCTTCCAGCCGGGCACGCGCGCGGCCTCCTCGCGCGCGGCCACGTCGGTGACGGCGATGAGCGCGCGCGGCGCCTCCGGCTGCGCCGCCTCGATGTCGGCGAGCGCGGCGGCCAGTTCGTCTACGCGCCCGCGGCAGCTGACCGCGGCCAGCTGCAGGCGCCCGGGGTGGCGCCGCACAAGGTCGAGCGTCTGCAGGCCGATCGAGCCGGTCGCGCCCAGCAAGACCAGGCGCAGCGGCTCGCCCAGCGGCAGGCGCGGGCGCCGGTACGGGTAGAGGGCGCCGGGCAGGCGCGCGGGCTCGGGAGCGGACGGCATCCGGGAAGCCTCCTGGCGGTGCGAGCGCCGGCTCAGAAGATGAAGAGCCGGAAGTAGTAGTAGAGCACGGGCGCGGTGAAGAGCAGCGAATCGAACCGGTCCAGGATGCCGCCGTGGCCCGGCAGCAGCGGCGCGGTGTCCTTGATGCCGACATCGCGCTTGATCATCGACTCCACCAGGTCGCCGAGCTGCGCGGCGACGCCCGCGACCACGCCAAGCAGCGTGCCCGCCAGCGGCGTCACGAACGGCACCAGCGAGCGCGTGCACAGCCACCCGACCAGAGCGGCGGCCAGCAGGCCGCCCACGGCGCCCTCAATGGTCTTCTTCGGGCTGATGCGCGGCGCCAGCGGGTGCCGCCCGAACGCCACGCCGCACAGGTAGGCGCCGGTGTCGGTCGCCCAGACCAGCGCCGCCAGCAGGAAGACGAGCCGCGCGCCGAGTCCCTCGGCCAGGCCGAGCGCGGCGGGCAGCTGCCGCAGCAGCACCAGGTGGCTGCCCAGCCAGCCCAGGTACAGGATGCCGAAGACGGTGACGGCGATGTGCGCCAGCGACTGCGCCATCTCGCGCCGCCACAGTTCCCGCACCATGATCGCCATCAGGCTGCCGGTCATGATCAGCGGCACGGCCACGCCCTGCCGCCACGCGTACCACGTCAGCGCGACGCTGCACGAGTAGGCCAGCAGCGCGAACGGCTGGTAGCCCTTGGCGCGCAGCAGCGCCAGCAGTTCGCGCAGCCCCAGCACCACGATCAGGTCGACCAGCAGCAGGAAGAAGACCCCGCCGCGCAGCGTGATCGTGTACAGGCAGGGGACGCCGGCGACGATGACCGCCACGCGCGGCAGCAGGCCGGCGTTGAGGAAGCGCCTGACGGCGTGCGGGCGCGGCAGGGCTCCCGCGCCGTCGGGGCCGCCAGCCTTCACGGCCGCACCTTCAGGCGACGCAGCCAGCCGTCGGGATCCAGCGCCGGCGCCCGGTCGGCCGGGCCGTCGATGGGCGACTGTCCGGGCAGCGCGCCGAAGCGGCGCTCGCGCCCCTGGTAATCGGCGACGGCCAGCATGAGGTCGCGGCCGCCGAAATCGGGCCACAGCAGCGGCGAGATGAGGATCTCGGCGTAGGCGCCCTGCCAGAGCAGGAAGTTGCTCAGGCGCGCCTCGCCGCTGGTGCGGATGATGAAGTCGGGGTCGGGCAACCCGGCGGTGTACAGGCCGCGGGCGAAGTCGTCCTCGGTCACGGCGTCCGGGTCCACCTCGCCGGCGCCGATGCGCTGCGCAAGCCTGACCGCGGCCTGCAGAATCTCCTGCCGGCCGCCGTAGGCCAGCGCCAGGTTCAGCACCAGCCCGGTGTTGCCCGCCAGCGAGGACACGGCGTCGGCCAGGGCGGCCTGCGCACGCCCGGGCAGCCGCTCGACGGCGCCCGAGGTGACCAGGCGCACGTTGCGGCGGTGCAGCTCGTCGCGCTCGGCGCCGAGCGTCTCCTGCAGGAAGTGCCAGAGCGCCTTCACCTCGGCCTCGGGCCGGTTGAAGTTCTCCTGGCTGAACGTGTAGAGCGTCAGGTATTCCACGCCCAGGCGCCCGCAGGCGTCGACGCAGCGGCGGACGGCGTGGCGGCCGGCGCGATGCCCGGCCACGCGCGGCAGGCAGCGCCGCCGCGCCCAGCGGCCGTTGCCGTCCATGATGATCGCGATGTGCCGCGGCACGCCGCCACGGGCGCGCACCGCCTCGAGCAGGGCGTCCTCGTCCAGGCGCGCGAGCGCCTCGATGCCGGGCACGTCAGCCACGGATCACAGCTCCATGATCTCTTTCGTCTTGGCCTCGGTCACCGCGTCGATCGTGGCGCAGTACTTGTCGGTCAGCTTCTGCACCTCGTCGCGGTCCTTGTGCGCCTCGTCCTCGGTGATCTCGCTGTCCTTCAGTTCCTTCTTCAGCGTGTCGTTCGCCTCCTGGCGGGCGCGGCGCACGGCGATCTTGCCCTCTTCGCCGCAGTCGCGGGCCTGCTTGGCCAGCTCCTTGCGGCGCTCGCCGGTCAGCTCGGGGACCTGCAGGCGAATCATCATGCCGTCGCTGGACGGGTTCAGGCCCAGGTTGCTGGCCTGGATCGCGCGCTCGATGGCGTTGATGGCGGCGCGGTCGAACGGCTTGACGGCGATCAGCCGCGGTTCCGGCGTGGCGATGGTCGCCAGCTGGATCAGCGGCGTCAGCGCGCCGTAGTACTCGACCTTCACGCCGTCGAGGATGGACGGCGACGCCTTGCCGGTGCGGATGCGGTGCAGGCGCTGCTTGACGCCGTCGACCGCCTCTTCCATGGCCAGTTCCGCGGTTTCCTTCACTTCGGCGCTCATGACACAGACTCCTTGCGGATCCAGGTCCCCTGCTGCCGACCCTCGATGACCGCCACCAGGGAGGCCGGGTCGGTGATGTCGAACACGAACATGGGCAGGCCCTGCTCGGCGCAGAGCGTCACCGCCGTCAGGTCCATGACCTGCAGGCGGCGGGCGACAACCTCGTCGTACGACAGGCTATCGAAGCGGACGGCGTCGGCATGCTTGTGCGGGTCCTTGTCGTAGACCCCGTCGACCTGCGTGCCCTTGAGCAGCGCGTCGGCGCTGATCTCGAGCGCCCGCAGCGCCGCCGCCGAGTCGGTCGTGAAGTACGGGTTGCCGGTGCCGCCGGCGAAGATGAGCACGTTGCCGCGCTGCAGCAGCGAGATGGCCTCGTCCCGCGCGAACGACTTCGTCAGAGGGCGCACCTCGCGCGGGCTGAGGATCTGGCTCTGCAGTCCCTCGCCCCGCAAGTAGTCGCGGATGATGGCGGCGTTCATGATGGTCGCCAGCATGCCGACGTTGTCGGCAGTGACGCGGTCGACGATCTCGAGGTTGGCCGAGCGCGCGCGGAACAGGTTGCCGGCGCCGACCACGATGCCGACCTGGACGTCGAGCTGCGCCACCTGCGCGATGGCCTGGGCCAGGCC
>CAINDZ010000495.1 GCA_903847545.1 uncultured bacterium
GAGCCACGACATGTCCGATTCCCGCTCCGCGCGTTCCATCCTCGTCACCGGCGGCGCCGGCTACATCGGCAGCCACACCTGCGTTGAGCTCCTGAACGCCGGCCACGACGTCACCGTCGTCGACAACCTCTGCAATTCCAGCGAGGAAAGCCTGCGCCGCGTGCGCGCGCTGACCGGCCGTGACCTCGACTTCCACGCGATCGACATCACCGACGGCGCGGCGCTGCGCAGTTTGTTCGCTCACCGAACATTCCACGCCGTGGTCCACTTTGCCGGGCTGAAGGCGGTCGGCGAGAGCACGACCATCCCGCTGCGCTACTACGACAACAACATCACCGGCACGCTCGAGCTGCTGAAGGTGATGGACGCGCATGGATGCCGGCAGCTGGTGTTCAGCTCGTCGGCCACCGTGTACGGCGACCCGGCGCGCATGCCGATCACCGAGGACTTCCCGCTCTCGGCCACCAACCCCTACGGCCGCACGAAGCTGTTCATCGAGGAGATCCTGCGCGACCTGTGCAAGGCGGACCCTCGCTGGACGTGCGTGCTGCTGCGCTACTTCAACCCGATCGGCGCACACGAGAGCGGCCGCATCGGCGAGGACCCGCGCGGCCTGCCGAACAACCTGATGCCGTACGTGATGCAGGTGGCCGTCGGTCGCCTGGCCGAGCTCAGCGTGTACGGCGACGACTACCCGACGCCCGACGGCACCGGCGTGCGAGACTACATCCACGTGGTCGACCTCGCGCTCGGCCACCTGGCGGCGCTCGACCGCATCGACGGGCTCGCGGGCTGCGTGCCGGTCAACCTGGGCACGGGGCGCGGGTACTCGGTGCTCGAGATGGTGGCCGCGGCCGAGAAGGCCTCGGGCCGCCAGGTGCCGTACCGCATCGTGCCGAGGCGCCCGGGCGACGTGGCCACGTGCTACGCCGACCCGACGCGGGCGCGCGAGCTGCTGGGCTGGAGCGCGGCGCGCGACATCGACCGCATGTGCGCCGACCACTGGCGCTGGCAGTCGGGCCACCCGAACGGCTACGCCGATGCGCCGGGGGCCTGAGGTCCGCGTCGATACGCGCGCCCGCCTCGTCGCGGCCGCGCTGTCGTGCGCGGTCGTCGCCTGCCTGGCGGGCCCGGGGTGCCGCCTGGTCGCGACGCCCGAGTTTCCCGGGGCCCCGCTGCCGCCCCTCCAGGCCCCCGACAAGAACGCCTGCCCCGACCGCGACTTCGACAACTTCTCGCTGCGCGCCGGCTGCGGCGTGCGCGACTGCAGCGACACGCTCGACTTCGCCGACCCCGACACCGGCTGGTGCGCGCCGCGCCCGGCGCTCATCTGCGAGCCGGCCGGCGGCTGGGACGCCGCCGACTTCGCGATCGTCCGGCGCGACGGCCTGCTGCACGTCGTCTACATCAAGGGCCCGCTGTGGCTCGACTACCCGGCCACGCACGGCAAGTCGTTCGGCCACGAGACCACGGCCGACGGCCTCACGTGGCAGCCCCAGGGCGACGCACTCGCCGTCAACCCGGCCTCGGACTGGGACCGCGACTACGTCTGGGCGCCCAGCATCGTCTTCAATCCGGCCGACGGCCTGTACCACATGTTCTACGCGGGGGTCGTCGTCGATCCCGCCACCGGCTGGCACACCGAGCGCATCGGCGCGGCCACCAGTCCCGACCTGTCGACGTGGACGCGCGTGACAACGGGCGGCTGCCCCGGCGTGACCGGACCCGGCTGCGTGATGGACGGCGACGTGCCGTGGGGCTCGTGGGACGAACCGGGCCCGTGGCGGCGGCAGTGCCGCGACCCGTTCGTCATCAAGGATCCCGGCAGCGCCCACTGGTACATGGCGTGGTCGACGGCGCCGGGCCCCTACAGCGGCAAGGGCGTCATCGCCCTGGCGCGCTCGGACGACCTCGTGCACTGGACCGACCTGGGCCCCATCGCCTGCACGCTGGGCACCAAGGCCGAGTCGGCCACGCTCTTCCTGCACGGCGGGCGCGTGCACATGCTGTGGACGGTCGCCTCGAACGGCGGCATGGCGCACACCAGCGCCTCGGGCTTCGAGGCGAACGACTGGACCGCGCCGGTGCTCATCCCGGGCAACGGCGCCGTGCTGCAGGTGGCGCCCGAGGTGCTGGACATGGGCGGGTGGTTCCTGCTGGGCTGGGTGCAGGAGGTGTACCGCGACCTGCGGTTCCGCTACCTGCAGATGGCGCCCGATGGCCGCGCCTTCCAGCGCCCGATGGCGCCGCTGGACTGCGCGTGGATCGGGGCCGACAACGTGCACCCGGGCGCGGTGGAGGTCGACAACGGCGTCGACGACAACTGCAACGGGCTGGTGGACGAGGGGACGGGGCCGTGCCAGGACCTGGACGGCGACTACTACGGGTGGCCGCCCTCGATCCACTGCAGCGTGCTGCAGGCCGACTGTGACGACACGAACCCGGACATCCACCCGTTCGCCGACGAGATCTGCGGCAACGGGATCGATGACGACTGCAACGGGCGGGTGGACGACGCCGACATCTGCTCGCCGCGCCTGCCGGGCCC
>CAINDZ010000496.1 GCA_903847545.1 uncultured bacterium
GAACAGCAGCACGGGCAGCCAGGCCTCGACGCCGGCCGCCGGGCCCTCGTGCGGCAGCAGGCGCCGCGCCAGGCGGTGCAGCAGCATGATCGCCAGCGCGCCGCCCACCGCGCTCCACGCGTTGGCCGCGTACGCCCAGGTCGCGCCGACGGCGTGCAGCGCCCTCACGAACGGGTGGCCCAGCAGCGTGTAGAGCGGATAGCCCGTCGGGTGGGCCACGCCGCCAGTCCCCAGCACCAGCGTGAACTCGGCCGCGTCCTTGTCGCCGGTCACCGCGGGGGCCAGCGCGAGGTAGGCCACGAGCGCGAGCAATCCGGCCAGCAGCGACGAGCGCCACGACAGCGGCACGGCGGCATGCGCGTGGGTGCGGGTCTCCTTCACGGCGGGCTCCTTCTAGTCCTGGCGAGGGCGGTCGGCGAAGAACGGGCGCGGCGCCCGCGGCGGCGGCAGCAGGCCGGCGTCCTTCAGGGCCTCGTACGCCAGCGTGCGCGAGCTGCGGCTCTCGGCGGCGAGCCACTGCAGGGTCAGGTCGTCACGCCGCTGCGCCGGCAACGGCGGCGCCGCGCCGCCCGCCCGCAGGCGCGTGGCCAGTTCGTACAGCACCAGCGCCGCGGTGACCGACACGTTCAGGCTGCGCGTGAACCCCGGCGTGTGGATGGCCACGCGCACGTCGGCCGCCGCGAACGCGGCCGGCGACAGTCCCGTCTCCTCGGTGCCGAAGCAGACGGCCACCGGCTTCTCGAGCGGCAGCTGCTCGAGCGGCACCGCGTCCTCGGCCGGGCTGGTCGCCACGATCACGTAGCCCTGGTCGCGCAGCGAGGCCAGGCACGCCTCGACGCCCCGGCCCTGGTCCTGCTGCCAGCGGTGCAGCGTCAGCCACCGCGCCGACCCGCGCGAGATGTGCGTGCTGGGGCGGAACAGCTTCGTGTCCTCGACGATGTGCACGTCCTGCAGGCCGAAGCACTCGGCGGTGCGCAGCACGGCGCTGGCGTTGTGCGGATGGTAGACGTCCTCGAAGACCACGGTCAGGTGCGCCGTGCGCGCGGCCAGCACGGCGTTCATGCGCTGCAGGCGGGCGGGCGACACCAGTGCGACCAGCTGCGCAAGCAGGTGCGCCCGCCGCTCGGCGGGCAGTTGCAGGACCAGTTGCGGGTCGACGATCTGCGTCACGTGTGCGTCCCGTTCAGGTGGACTTCTGCACGCGGAAGTTCAGCGTGCCGCTGTAGCCGTCCAGGACCAGCTGGATGGTCCACGTGCCGGCCGTGCCGGCGATCGTCGGCTCGTTCAGGCTGGGCACCAGCGCCTCGTTGTAGACCAAGACGCCGGCGGCGTCATGGATGACGACGCGCGCCGAGCCCGCGGAGGTGGTCGTCGAGTGGTTGACCAGCGCCACCGTGCCGGTGTTCGTCCAGTTGTAGTTGAGCGAGGCCGTGCGGCCGGTCACGCCCGTCGCCTGCAGCTGGAAGTTGTCGGTGACGTTGCTGATCTCGGGCTGGAACGGCGCCAGCGTGTTGTCGGAGCAGCCGGCGGGCGCCAGCAAGGCGACAACGGTCGCCAACACGGCCAGGATTCGGAGTGTGCGCATGGAACATTCTCCCCCGTTGACGTGATGGGCGACTTCCTGCCGATTGTGCCCGAAGTGCGGCCCGCCGTCCAGTGGACCCCGGGCCCGCTTCCACTTGCGCCGGCGCAACTGCCGCCGCAGCCCCCCGCTAGAACCGGCGAAAAGTGCCCGCCACGCGCGCGGCCTGCTCGTCGGGCACGCCGGCCATCGCCGCATGGCGCGGCCAGGCCGCCAGCGAGGCGGTCACCTGGTCGATGACCGGGTCGGGCCGCTTGACGCCCACGGCCGCGGCCACGGCCCGCAGGTCGTCGCGCGACATGCCGTCGCGCTTGCCGTTCATCGACATCTGGTGCCGGCTGGTCCAGCGACCGTCGGGATTGTAGGCCCAGATCATGTCGTAGGCCGGGGCCAGGCGCCACTCGCCCGTCGGGTGCATCAGGAACGCGAGGTTCTTCGTGTGGTCGTCCTGGTTGCGCGCGGCGGCGTTGAAGACCATGCGGCGGAAGAGCTCGACCAGGTCGGGATAGGGCACACGCAACTCGCGCGCGACGGCGAACGCCTGCTCGTAGGAGTGCGCGGCGGGATCGTTGAAGTCCAGGTGCGCCAGCGCGCACAGCGTCTGCAGGTGCAGGCGGCAGCCGTCGTCGGTGCGGTCGAAGCGCCGCGTCATGAAGTGCGCGCGGCCGCCCTCCTCGAGCAGGCGGCACGTCGACATCGCGATGCCCGCCTCGGTGGCCATCAGGTAGTAGGCGTACTCCAGGCGCCCATAGCCCTGCGGGTCGTTCAGCGACGCGTCGTCGACGCCGTCGAACTTCAGCAACCAGTGCCGGAACCCGGGCGGCGCGTCGAGCTGCCCCGAGCGCACCTCGCCCGTGTCGTCGTTCAGCGCGATGACGGCCTTCGCCCGCGCGCCGCCGGCCGACGTGCCCACGCGCAGGATGTCGGCGATGGCCTTCGTCCCCGAGGCCAGCGAGGCGTCGAGCTGCGCGCGCTCGTGCAGCACCTCGCGCGCGAGGGCGACGAGCTCGGCCACGTCCACGCGCGCATCGCGCTGGGCCGCGCCGCGCAACGCCGGCGCGAACGTCAGCGCGCCGATGCCGCGACTGCCCACGTAGCACAGGCGCTCGACCGGGCTGAAGTCCTCGCGGCGTCGCCCCTGCGCCGCCAGCCAGGCGTCGATCAGGTGGTGGCCGAAGCGGTCGGGCAGCGCATCGGCCAGCAGGCCGGGCAGGCCCAGGAACGCCGTGCGCGGCAGCGCGGGAAACGCGAAGCGCACGCCGCCGCGCCGCGCGGCCGCCAGCGGCATGTGCAGGGGCGACAGGTCGAGGTTGCCGTCCAGGAAGGCGGGGTCGTACTCGAAGGTGGCGTGGCCGCGCAGGTCATCCCACGCGACGGCGCCGGCCGTGCGGCCCCAGATGTTCACGAAGGCGACGTCGACGCGGCGCGCAGCCATGGCTCACTCCCGGGTGTCGCGCCGCGGGCGCGAGGCGCGCTGCCGCACCCGCCCCTGCCGCCGCGCCAGCTCCAGCGGGCTGGGCCCGGCCGCGGGCAGGAAGGCGTCCAGTTCGTCCAGGGCCCCCAGCGCCCGCAGCACCTGCACCATGGTCAGCAGCGAGGCGCGACCGTCGCGCTCGAGCTGCCCGATGGTGGTGCGGTCGACGCCGGCCCGCTCGGCCACGTCCTGCTGGCTGAGGTTGCGGTCCAGCCGACGCTGGCGCAGGCGGGCGCCGAGCTCGGCGAGGATGGTTTCGTCGGTGGCAGTGTAGAACGGCATGATGGCTTTACCTCGCTTTGTAATCATTATCGGCTGAAATGATGGCTATTGCCAGCATAAAAATCAAAGCTGCTTATTGATGGACTCAGTTATCTTTATCGACATATTTCATCGTATTGATGCCTTTTAACAACATTATGCCGACTTCATGTTGTGTCCGTGGGGCGGCACTTGCGCCGGCGCAAGTCCACACCCCCCGACCGCAGGCATCACCGGGCTTCGCAGGCAGCCTCCAGGAAGGCTTCGCCCCAGGTTTCCGGTGCCGCGTCCTTCCAGTCGACGTCGGCAACGTCGAAATCGGCAGAAGCCACCAACTCGCCGCCGAGGAACGTGCGGGTAGCCCGCAGGTCAAAGCGCCGGCCGGCACAATCGCAATCGTACTTCAGGCGGACCATGTCGTAGGCGCGCCCCTCGTCATCCTTCTGCTCGTTCTTGTGGACGATGCTCACCCAGATCGTGGCGATGTTGCCGTTGCGCGTGATGGAGCGGGTGTCGTACAGCAGTTCCTTGTCGTCGCCGGCGCCGATGCGGACCCAGCGGTCATCGGCCACGGATTCGCTCGGTTCGCCCACCGACAGGGTATAGGCGCCCGCGCCGCCGTCGAATGCGTGAACGGTCACGAAGTACCGCCCGCTTTCGGGCAGGGTCGCGACGATGCGCGCGTTCGTGCCGCCGCCGCCATCGTCATCGGTGACGTTCCACGGCACGCCGTCCCGCTCGGCAACCATGGTGATCAACATGGTCGTGGCGTCAAAGTCCGACGAGGCCACGAAGACCTCGATCTTCTGCCCCGCCTCGCCGCTGAATCCATAGAAGTCGGTCGGGCCGGAGATGTCGATGTCCGAGGCCTCCAGTTGCCCCGTAATCCGCTCGCCCGTAACCAGCTCCGTGGCGCCGGCAAACCCGGTGATGACGGCCAGCGCCTTGGCGGCATCATCCTCCCCGGAACGCGGCTTGACGATTTCGGCCGCCACGGCGCCCACCGTCCCCGGCGATGGAAACACCAGGCGGCCGCGCGTACCGCGCAGCAGGGTGTTCAGGGCGCTGGCCGGCACCGCGAAGTTGAGGTTCTGACCGTCGAGCAGCATGCCGACGGAAACGCCCACGACCC
>CAINDZ010000497.1 GCA_903847545.1 uncultured bacterium
GGGGCCGCCTGCGCGTGACGCAGCTGCTGGCGGACGGGCGCGAGATCACGCGCGCGGTCCTGCAGGCCGGCGCCGGCTTCGAGACGCAGGCGGACGGCGCCGCCGACCCGCAGCGCGACACCTATCCCCTGGCGGACATGATCCTGGCCGCGCTCGGCGAAACCGAGCTGTGGCAGGTGCCCGCCGGCAGCTTCGACCCCGACTGAAGGACAGGACCAGGCATGACGCAAGACGCTGCGACAGGCAAAAACGCCGCGACTGACAACACCACCGACCCGGGCGCCCCGAAGGTCGTCCTGTGCATCCTCGACGGCGTGGGCCACCGCACCGGTCCCGGCAGCGAGCGCGGCAACGCCGTCATCGGCGCCCACCCGGCGTTCTACGCGTCGCTGCTGCGCGACTACCCCTTCACCACGCTCAGCGCCTGCGGCCTGGACGTCGGCCTGCCCGACGGGCAGATGGGCAACAGCGAGGTCGGCCACCTGACCATCGGCGCCGGCCGCGTCATCAACCAGGAACTGGTGCGCATCAGCCGCTCGCTGGACGAGGGCGAGTTCGCCACGCGCCCGGGCTGGTCCGGCTTCGCGAACGCCTGCCTCAAGGACACCGGGCGGCTGCACCTGCTGGGCCTGGTCTCGCCCGGCGGCGTGCACTCGCACACCGACCACCTCTACGGCATCATCCGGCAGGCGAAGCAGGCGGGCTTCCGCGAGATCTTCGTGCACGCGTTCCTGGACGGGCGCGACACCGATCCCCGCAGCGGCCGCGGCTACCTCGCCGACCTGCAGGCGCAGCTGGACGCGATCGGCGCCGGGCGCATCGCCACCGTCTGCGGGCGCTACTGGGGCATGGACCGCGACAAGCGGTGGGAGCGCGTCGTGCGCGCCTGGAACCTGGTGGTCGACGGCGCCATCGACGACAAGGGCGCCCGGGCCCGCGACGCCGTGCAGGCGGTCGCCGACTCCTACGCGAACGGCGTCACCGACGAGTTCGTGGCCCCGACGGTCATCACCGACGCGCAGGGCGCCCCCCTGGCCACGGTGCAGGACGGCGACGGCGTCTTCTTCTGGAACTTCCGGGCCGACCGCGCCCGCGAGCTGACCTGGGCCTTCATGCAGCCGGGCTTCGACGGCTTCCCGATCGCCCGCCGCCCGCGCGTGCACTACCTGACGATGACGCCCTACGACGAGAAGCTCGACCTGCCGGCCCAGTACGCCTCCGAGGCGCCGCGCAATGGCCTGGCCGAGGTGATGGCGGGCGCCGGCCTGCGCAACCTGCGCACGGCCGAGACCGAGAAGTACGCCCACGTCACGTACTTCTTCAACGGCGGCCGCGAGGAGCCCTGGCCCGGCGAGTCCCGCCGCCTGGTGCCCTCGCCCAAGGTGGCCACCTACGACCTGCAGCCCGAGATGAGCGCCCCCGAGGTGGCCGCGGTGGTCGCCGAGGCCTGCGCCGGCAACGAGTTCGACGTGGTCGTGGTCAACTTCGCCAACGGCGACATGGTCGGACACACAGGGGTCTACGAGGCCGCGGTGACCGCCTTCCGCACCCTGGACCGCCTGCTGGGCGAGATCATGCCCCCCAGCCTGGCCCGGGGCACCACCTGGCTGGTGACCGCCGACCACGGCAACTGCGACGAGATGCTGGCCCCCGACGGCGAGGTCCTGACCCAGCACTCGCTGAACCGCGTGCCGTTCATCCTGGCCGGCCGCCGGTATGCCGGCAGGTCCGGGATCCTGCGCACCGACGACGCCGGGCTGGCGGACATTGCCCCGACGATCCTGTCGCTCCTCGGACTTCCCCAACCTGCCGAAATGACAGGGAGATCCTTATTGATCACACGCGCGTGATTTGTCTAATTGACAGATAATTAGCAGAACTTTTTTCCCATTCGCTGCGGAATATGGTATGATTGGAGCCTCGGTCCGGGATCGCCCACCCTGCAATTCCGCAGGGACGTTTTCCGGCGCCGAGCGGCTGGACGGTGCGGGAGTATCCGCAATGTTCCGGGAAGGCGTTCCCGGACTCGGGCCCGATCGTTCCTCTGCGTGGAAGATTCCCTTTCCACTTCTGGTCCATGCGCTTGACAGCACAATCAGCAACGACTGAAAAGACGTTCACCTTCATTGCGCGAAGGAGGCCGGAAGGATGAAAAAGCATCTTTTTGGCGCGGCAGTCCTGATGATCATGGCCCTGGCGAGCAGCTTCGCCTTCGCCGTGACCATCGATGAGATCCAGACGTATACGGTGGCCGGCGTCCCGGCCAGCCCGTACGCGGGCCAGACCGTCACGGTCACCGGCACGCTGCTCGAGTACCACAAGTACAGCACCGGCTCGGCCTACCTGATCGGCCCGGGAGGCCCCGGCATCTCGCTGTTCGGCGGCACCGGCGACGCGGTCGCCATCGGTGACGAAGTCTCCGTGACCGGCACCGTCGCCGCGTTCAGCGGTGAGATCCAGATCAACGTCACCAACTTCACCCTGGTCTCGGCCGGCCCGCACGCGCTGACCCCCGAGAGCAAGACCATCGCCCAGATGCTGTCGACCTACGAGAACGTGGGCCACTACGGCGTCACCACCGGCACGGTCGCCCGCAAGACCACCTCGGGCACGCCCCCGCTGGTCACGGCCAACATCTGGATCAAGAACGGCACCGACTCGCTGCTGGTGTACATCGACAAGGACACCCAGATCGACGCCAGCGCCGTCGCCGTGGGCGACTTCTACCAGTTCTCGGGCCCGATCGTGGTGTTCAACACCCAGATCGAGTTGAAGCCCGTGCTGCAGACCGACCTGCTCGAGAACCCGGGCGGCGACACCGTCCCCGTGATCACCTCGGTCAACTGCAACAACTGGTGCCCGCTGTCGACGACCGCCGTCACCGTGTCGGCGAATATCGTCGACAACATCGGCATCTCGTCGGCGTACCTGTTCTACCGCGACAGCGACGGCGTCACGCCGGGCGCGTGGACCCAGGTCGCGATGAGCGCCTCGGGCAGCACCTACTCGGCCACGATCCCGGGCGCCCACTCGTCGTCCCAGGTCGACTTCTACGTCCAGGCGACGGACACCGCCGCCCAGACCGTGAAGAACCCCGGCAAC
>CAINDZ010000498.1 GCA_903847545.1 uncultured bacterium
GCGTGGCCGTCCGCGCGACCACGCTGGTCGTACGACCAACCCAGGGCGTGAACTGGATGAGGTTCGTCACCGCATCGCCGGTGCCGGTCGGGTTCAGGGCGGCGTTGGTCGGGCCGCTGGGCGAACCCCAGTTGTTGTTCGAGCAGTCCTGGAGACCCGTAACGTTCGAGTACACTCCATACGACGAGTTGCCCGAGATGGTGTTGGCGTGGACGGACGACGTGAACGTGCCACCGCCGAGGTTGTCGAACACGACGCCGTAATCCCAACCCGTGACCGTGGAATTGGTCATGGTGAAGGTGATCGGCCCCGAGCCATAGGCCGACGGGCCCCAACTGTTCGCTGCGCCCGTGCCAGTAAACGTGCTTCCGTTGATGCTCACCGCAGAAGCTGACTTGTTGGCGGGAACCGGCAGCCCACTGTCAAAGGGCTGTGCGAGCGGCCGATCACCGGCCAGCGCTTTCGCGCCACCGCTGTATGCGTACAGCGCGTCACCCAGCGGGGCGACAACGTGGCTATTGTTGAACGCGCCGCCCGCGTCCGAGAAATAGGCGCTCGACTGGCAACTTGTCGCCGTGCAACCGACAAAATTGGCCGTAGCCCCGGCGACCGACAGGAAACCCGTCGCCGTAGCATTCTGCGTTCCGGTGTAGGCGATCCCGGCCACACTGCAGTCGGTGGCGGTCGCGATCGTACCGAAACCGACCTGGATGCCGTTCTGAGCGGTTACCGTGGTCGGACCCTGGCCGTTTGCCGTAACGCGCAGAAGGGCGCCCGTCACTCCGACACCATTGACAACCACGCCGGTCTTCTGGAAGCCATCGACCAGCACGTCCGTCACGGCAAAAGCGTGAGGGCCGCCATCATCGGCGTAACAATAGATGCCGTTGCCGTGCTGGGCACCACTGAACGGCGTGTCCATCACGTTGGTCACGTGCATGTTGGTCAACGAGCCGCCGGCGTCGTAATAGCCGACACCCTGGAACCTGTAGTTCGAATTGCCGCGACCGAGCCCGTCCACCGTCAAGCCGGCGAGCGCCACACCATCGGCATGGTCGACAAAGATGACAGGCTTGTTGACAGCACTAGTCGTGAACGATAGCGCCAAAGTCAACGGAGAGTCGACAAATGTTGCACCAACGCCAGCTCCAGTGATGCTCAGGTTATTCTTCGTGATGTGAAGCTGCTCGACGTAGTGCCCAGCCGCCACCGCGATAGCATCGCCGACGTTGGCGGCGTCGATCGCGGGCTGGATGGTCGCGAAATGCGTGCCCTGCGTGACGTTGGTCACGTTGAACGTGGCCGTCGCGGTGTAGTTGTCGACGACATAGCCGCTGAGGTAGTTCGCGCCGGTGTCGCCGAAGATCCAGTTGAAGCCGCGGGCGATATTGGTCCCCAACTCATCGGGAGCGCCGCCGCCGGTGCCGTTACCGGCCGCCATGTAGGCCGCCGAGGGCGGCGCAATGACAAGGTTCGCGACGTCGGCAAAGACAAGGCCCGACGCCTTCCCCGTGTAGGTCGCCACCCAACTGGTGCCGGGCTCGCCGCCCGAGGCACCGGTGGTCTCATAGACCTTGCAGCGCTTTGTCTGCAGGAAGCCCCAGTCGGGCACGTCCCAGCGGCTGCCGGCCCACTCGCCATCCGAAGGCTCGTTCGCGATCACCGCGTAGTGACCGAGGCCATCGGTGACCCAGATGTTGAAGTACGGGCCGTACGCCGACCAGGGCGGCGACACGGCCGGGTCCAGGCGATCGATGTGCAGGGTCGCGATCTGCGACACCTTGGCGCCGTTGATCAGGTTCGTGCCGAGACCAACCTTCTGTCCGGAAAGCGCCGTCGTCACCAGCAGGGCGTCGGTGCCGCCATAGGTGGAGCTGTTGACGATCGTCGGCGCCAAAGCGCCGGCGTCGGACAGACGAATCACGAACGCCGCCCAACCCGGGTCAACGGTCTGGGCAAGCGCCCCGCCGGCCAGCACGGCCAGCATGAGCAGACTCAAGGCGAGTTTCTTCATGGGATCCCCCCGATCGGGAACGAGGACACGTCATCCACCATGGGCGAAGTGAACACTGCCGGCACTGCCGTCAGGCCGGTCGGCCGGCCGCTGCGCCACGGGGGGTGAGTCCCGCGGCGCCCGGCCGGCCTCCATCCATCCGTACTACTTCATCAACGTCATCTTCGTGACCTGGGTGTACGCGCCCGCCTCGAGGCGGCACATGTACGAACCCGACGCCACCGGCTGGCCGGCGTCGTCGAGGCCCATCCAGGTCACTTCATGCGTGCCGGCGCCGCGGGACTCGTCCAGCAGCGTCGCCACCTTGCGGCCGTCCAGGCTGTAGACCTCGAGCTTGACCTGCTGTGCGGCCGGCAGGCTGAAGCTGATCGTGGTCTTCGGGTTGAACGGGTTGGGGTAGTTGCCGTTCAGGCGGAACACGCCCGGGGCCTGCCCGCCGCTGGTGCGGCTGAAGCTGGTCTCGAGCCTGGAGTTGTCGGTGCCGCGGGCGTCGATCATCACGCGCGCGGTCGCCATGTCGGCGCCCGTCGCCACGACGAGCAGGGATCCGGCGCTGCCGAACGCGCGACCCGCGCCGAGGACGGCCAGGTTCGCGTCCAGGCGCGTGCCGGTGTTGACCATGAACGCCTGGCTGTCGCGCGCGACGAGCTCGCCGGCCGTGACGGCGCCGACCGCGAGGTCGGCCGACACCCGCAGGCCCTGCAGGCCGAAGCCGTCGACCAGGTCCAGCGACCAGCGGCCATCGCCAAGGTCGCGCCACGCCAGCGTGACGGCGCCCGTCGACCCCGCCCCGACCTTGGCCGGGGTGACCTGGCCGAAGTTCATGGCGAAGATCATCAGGTCCTCGAAGTTGATGACGCTGTCGGTGGTCGGGATGCCGACGCCGCTCCAGTCGTCGGTCGGGCCCACGTCCACGACGTTGTCGTAGCCCGGCATGCTCTCGTTGCGGCCGAAAGCGGCGCCCAGGCGGTTGACGTCGAACGACTCGACCAGGCCGTTGGGCACCGGGTGCACGTTGTCGCCGCCCCACACGTCGCCCAGCCAGTAGTTGGTCGCGCGGTCGTTGGCCGCCGCGGTCGGGCCGGCGTTGGCCGCCGCATCGATCGCGAACACCTCGTAGTAGTAGATGCCGCGACCGCCGACGAACGGGCCGTCATCGACGAAGCTGGTCGTGCCGACGCCGACGGTGCCGGCCAGTTCCCACTCGCCGACGGCAGCCGCCGCCGCGCGGTTGGCCGGGCGCGTCGGGATGACGCCCGGCAGGTCATCGTACTCGGGGTACGCCGACAGGCCGAGGCTGCCGTAATACATCAGGCCGCGGTACACCTCGTAGGTGACGGTGTCCGAGCCGTTGTGCGTCCAGCTGACGTTGACCTTGTTGTGCGCGGGCGCGGCCGTGATGCCCGTCACCGCCGCCGGCGCGGTGCAGTCGACGGTGAAGCCGGCGCCCGACAGGCTCGCCAGGATGGGCGCGTTCACGGGATCGCGCAGCTTGTACGACACCAGGTCGAACGCGACCGGGCCGTCGCCGATGGTCGCCAGCGAGACGCGGAACAGGTCGCCGTCGGCCAGCAGGCCGGGCGTCGCGCCCAGCACCGCGTCGTTCACGGTCCAGGTGCCGTCGGCGTTGTGGACGGGCTGGAAGTAGTGCAGGCCCAGGCCCGCCAGCGAGCCGGCATCGGCGATGTCGCCGGCGCCGAAGCTGACGGCCGCGCCCGTCACGCGGAACGTGACCTCGTAGCCGCGCAGGCCCGGCGTGGCCGCGCTGCGGTCGAAGCGCACCGTGACCACCTTCGTCGCGCCGCACGCCACCGGGTCCGGGCCGCTGACCGTCGTGCCCAGCGCCACGTACGACGTGGTCGCCGCGGCCGCCAGCGCGTCGGCGCACTCGCCGCCCACCTCGGGCGTGTGCGAGCCGTCGCTCCACAGCCAGCCGCCGCTCGGGTCCTGGTAGTAGGCCAGCCAGTAGGCGCCCGCGTGCACCGCGGCCTGCGTGGCGGCGCTGGCCGGCAGGAACCGCGCGCACGTCGACACGGCGTAGGCCGACGACTGGAAGTCGCGGAAGTTGTACGCGGGGTCGTTGCCGTACTGGTCGCTGAAGGCGCCGTCGGCGTACTGGCAGTCCAGCAGCAGCGACTGCAGCAGCGGCAGGTCGGCAGCGTGCACGCCGGCCGTGCTGAAGGCCTTGATCAGGCCGCTGACGCCCAGGCTGTACCACCAGTAGCGCGTGTTGCTCCAGGACGGGTCAAAGCCCTTGTTGACGCCGTTGGGCTGGAAGTAGCCGGGGCTCAGCGCGAAGCTGTCCTGCCACAGCACCTCGGCCATGGCGTCGGCCGCCGCGTCGTAGCCCTGGCCCGGGAACGCCGCATCCAGCCGCGCCACCGCTTCCACGTAGTGGGAGACGTCCCAGGGGATCACGCCGTTGTCGTAGCCCTGGCCGTGGCGCCCGTCGCGCAGGAAGCGCGCGAAGCCGGCGGCCGTGTGGTCGCCGTAGTTGGCCAGGCGGTAGTCCCAGATGGCCTTCGCCGCGGCGGTGTACGTCGCCGGGCTGGCCACGCCGGGCAGCGCCGCGAAGTCGAGCAGGAAGGTGATGTCGCCCGCGTAGCGGATCGACGCGGGACCGACCGCGACGATGCGGTCGGCGGCGTCCTTCATCACCGTGAACAGCGCCGGGTCGTTGCTCAGGCGGTAGGCCTGGTACACGCCGAGCACCGTCACGCCGTAGCAGTTCACGGCGCTGGCGCCGGCCGAGTGCGAGAACGACAGCGACGTCCAGTCCCACCCGGCGTCCTCGGGATCGATGTCGGGATTGCCGTTGCCGGCATTGTCCTCGGTGACGTCGCTCTGCAGCGCGCGCAGGTAGTGCGCCGCCGACTGCGCGGCCGCAGCGGCGTCACGCGGGTCGCCCCACGCCTTGTCGAACGACTTGACCGTCGAGGCAGGCGCGGCTTCGCGCACGGCAGGCGCGGCGCCCTCGGGAGAGATGGCGGGACCGGCAGCTTGCGCCGCGGCCGCACAGGCGAGAAGCGAACAGAGCAGGAACATCCTCAAGCGCGTATGCATGGTGCTTTCCTCCGATGAACGAGACGACCGTCATCTGGAGTGCTGGGCGAAAGCACGCCGAGATCATAGTGAATCCGAATGAATTGTCTTGCGGCAGACTCCCATGAGAAAGGTGTACAGACTTCATCATCGAATGCTGATGACCCATCGGGCGAAACGGGCAGGCATCGCGAGGGCGGGATGATGACACGTTTGCAACGTGCGCGTCAAGAATCTTGCGCTTTTCTCGCGGTTCTTTATTCAAACACGACTTGGTTCATCATTATTCGCAAATACAAAAAATCATATACAAAGACATTCAATCAATTTACAGCCCACCAAAACACCAGTACCTGACGCCAGCGGCAAACTAGATGCTTAAGGGATCGAAAATTACGCGCGCGTTCAGGTTTTTTGTACGCAGCCGGGGCAGACATGCTAGGCTGTCTGCCTGTTCTCGCCCATGATGCGCTCGCTGGATCCCGATGGACGGGGGATATTCATCATGAATCCGACGACATCCCGGTACAGGTGTCTCGCATCCGTGCTCGCCGTACTGGCTGTCGCCTGCGGCCTGGCGACGGCCGGCCCGGCGCACGCCGCCACGTTGACGCTGGTGCCGCCGAGCGGCGAGTTCCACTGCGGCAACACCTGGACCATCGATGTCGTGCTCGATGCCGCCACGACGGACCTGCGCGGCTTCTCGCTCGTGCTCGAGTACGACAACGCCATCATCACGCCCTATGCCGTGACGGCCGGCAGCCTCGTCACCGCCGCCGCCTGCCCCAGCTTCCTGAACTGGGTGGGGCCGGCCAGTGCGACCAGCCTGCAGGTCGACGTGGCCAGCCTCGGCTGCTCGGCCAGCGGCCCCGGCGCCATCGTGTCGATCGTCTTCGCGGGAGAGTCCAGCGGCACCAGCACCATCGGCATCCGCAGCGGACTGCTGCGCGACGGGACCAACACGCCGATCGCCTTCACGAGCAACGTGGTGACGGTGCAGTACGATTGCGCGGTGCCCGTCGAGGGCCTTCGCTGGGGAGCGCTGAAGGCCGGCTACCGCTGAGGCTGCGGCGCCAGGGGCGCCTCACGCGCCCGGCGAACCTTCCGCCTCGGCCAGCCACCCGTCGCCCACGCGGTTCCACACGCCGTCCGGCATGAACGCGTCGCGCAGCATCGTAGCCTCGACGATCCGGTCCAGCCGGAAGGTGCGCATGTCGTGGCGCAGGTGGCACCAGGCGCGGCAGTGGCCGCGCTGCAGGTCGCGCACCTCGATGTCGCGCCGCGTGGCGTTGCCGTCGCCGGACCGATAGAGGATCCGGAGCACCAGGCGGGCCTCCATCGAGGCGCGCACGATCCGCAGCACCTCACCTTGATCCATGCTCGCCCGCCAGGTCGCAGATGCCGCGCACGAAGTCGGCGCCCATCCAGCCGTTCGGCATGTCGTCGCCGGTCGGCGCGCCGGCGGCGTCGCGCGGCGCCACCTCGCCCCACACGCGCCAGCCCGGCACGCTCATCTGCGCCAGGAACCACGCCGTGGCGTCCCACGCGCGCCCGGTCTGGCCGAGGCGCGCCAGGGCGCCCAGGCAGCGCATCTCATCGAGGGCGAACGCGCGATGATCGCCGACCTCGCGCCGGGCATTGAAGAACGCCCAGTAGCGATCGAAGGTGCGCTCGAGCGCGCCCGCGGGCAGTTGCGCCGCCACGTCGCACGGATCGAGGGCCGAAGCGAGGGCGGCGGCATCCGCGGCCTCCGGGCCGGCGGCGGCCGTCGCGCCCTGCACCGCGGCCTGCAGGTCGCCGGCGAAGCGGTCGCGCAACGCGGCCAGCCGCTTGGCCTCCGGGGCCGTCCCCTTGACGCCGACAGCCTGCAGCTCGCCGGCCAGCCAGGCGGCGGCGGCCAGGCCGCGCAGGCGGAAGAATTCATCCAGGAAGGGCGACGCCGGCGCCGGTTGCGCCGCCAGCCACCCAGCCCCGCGCGCGACGCGCGGCCAGAGCGCCTCGGCCAGCGCGCGGTCGTGCGTGTGATCCCAGGCACGCGCGGCCAGGTGGATGAACGCGCCGGTCGCATCGGGCACGGACGCCTGGTCGGGGCCGACCGCGCCGATCACGCCGGGCATGCGTCCGCTGTCCGCCTGGTGCGGGGCACACCACAGCAGGAAGTCGCGGGCCTCGTCCGTGAGCCCAAGGCGCAGGAGTGCCTCGGCGGCCAGCGCGCCGTGGGCGACCCACGGGCGGGCGGCGCCGCGCGTCCCCGGCTGCAGGGCCGCGCCGTCGCGCGTGGCCAGCAGCCAGCCGACCTGCGCCTGCGCGACGCGGATCGCCTCGGCCGCCACGGCCGCGCGCTCGGGCGACAGGTCCGCCGGGACCTTCAGCGGCAGGCCGCCCAGCTTCGCCTGCCACTCGCGGACGATCGCGATCAACGCAGCCTCCGCATCGAGCTGCACCGGCGCCGGCGCGCCGTGCAGCGGCAGCGCCACGACCACGTCGCCGGCGCCGCCCGGCGCGACGACCAGGTCCCACCACAGCGCGCCCGAGGCGGCGTTCAGCTCGCTGCGGGCCTCGGTGTCCGCCGGTAGGTCGCCATGCTCCAGCCACGCGGCGACGATGTCGCCGCCGTAGAACGTGCTCGCGGCGAAGCCCGTGGGCGCCGTCAGCGCCTGCACGGCCGCGGCCTCGTTCACCAGCACGGTGCGCCCGTCGTCGCCCAGCGCCAGGTGCGCCACCTTTGCCGCGCCCTCGGCGTCGGCGCGCCGGACGCGCGGCGCCGCCTGCAGCGGCCGCACCGCCAGCACCAGGCGCAGCTTGTCGACCTTCGCGCCGAGGTTCTCGACGCGGTACCGCGCCAGCACGAACGACCGGCCCGCCGGACCGGCGCCGGCGGCCGTCGCCGTCAGCCGCCAGGCGTGCGATTCCCACGTCACCTGCGGGATGGGCAACACATCGTTCACCAGCGATTGCGTCACGTGGGCATCGTTCCACGTCACGAGGCGGCCGGCCTCGACCAGAAAGGGCTCCAGGGTGAAGGCGCCGTTGCCCGACTCGATGGCGCCGTCGCGTGTCAACAGCGCCCAGGCGGTGTCGCCCGCGCGACCGACCGGCGCCCAGGCCGTGGGCTCGCCCAGGTAGGCGCGCGGGTATAGGCCGCGCCGCGCGGCGCGGGCCACGTTCATCTGGAAGTCCTCGGGAGTGGCCGACCATGCCGGGGGCTGCGGCGACACCTCGCAGATGGCGGCCGGTTGCGCGCCCTCGCGCACGACGCGCAGCCGCACCTCGGCCGCCTGCGTGCCCGGCAGGTAGAGTTGGGCGCGATTGCCGCGGCTGCCCGTGACGTGCAACCGCGGACGCCAGCGGAAATCGCCCCCATGGGTCTCGACGATGAACTCGGCGGGAGCGTGCCCGGGCTGCCAGTCGACGACCAGCCCGCCCAGCCCCTGGACCCGGCCGAACGCCAGCGTGAACGTGGTGCCGTCGGTGCCGCGGCCCGCCTCCCACCAGGTGTCGAGGCGGCCGTCGACCGCCTCCTGCGGCCCGTGTCCGTTGACCAGCGAATTGGCCGAGGCGACGAGGTCCGGCACGGCGCCCCCGGCAGGCGCGACGTCGGGCGGGGCCGCGGGCTCCTCGGGCGCGCTCGCGGGTTCGGGCGCCGACCGCGTCGTGCAC
>CAINDZ010000499.1 GCA_903847545.1 uncultured bacterium
GCGGCGCTGGCCGAGGCCATCGGCAGCGAGCGCGCGGCGCTGGCCGCGGCGCAGCGCCGTCACGCGGCCGCCGCGGACGCACTGGCCCAGCTGCGCGGACGCCTGTCGCTGGCGCCGGACGGCTCGCAGGACCACCAGGTGGCCCAGCTCGCCGGGCAGCATGCGGACTGGCTCGCCGCGTCCCGCGTCGCCGCCGAGGCCGACACGACCCTGCGCCTGCGCGAAGAGGCCGTCCTGCCGGCGCATCGCGCGCTGGCCGAACCCGGCGTCGCGGAGCGCAAGTCGCGCGCGGACGCCGCACACCTGCGGGCCGAGGAACTGCGCGATGCCATCGCCGCGGTCGAGGCCGCCGTGGCCGACGCTCGCGCCTCCCGCGAATGGGAAAGAGCCGTGGCCGACCTTGCCGTGGCGCGCGACCGCCTGGTGGAGGACCTGGCGCAGGCACGACGCGCGGCGCTGGCCGAGGCCCTGCTGGTCGACCTCCGCGCGAGCAACGCCGCGACACGGCGCCCTGCCGTGCTGGACCGCGCGGCCTCGCTGCTCGGCGACTTCACTCGCGGGCGCGGCGTGCTCGAGGTCGACGGCGGCACCGATGCCGAGGCCGCCTTCGCGGTGCTCGACACGCACACCGGCGCGCGGCAGTCGCCGGCCGAACTCTCGGACGGCACGCGCGCGCAGCTGCTGCTGGCGGTGCGCCTCGGCTTCATCGAGACGATGGAGCACGGCACGGCCCTGCCCCTGTTCCTGGACGAGACGCTGACGACCACCGACGACGAGCGGTTCGCGGCGGTGGCCGTCGCGCTGGGCGGCATCGCCCGCGACCAGGGCCGGCAGGTGTTCTACCTGACGAGCCAGCCGCGCGATGTCGAGGCCTGGCGGTCCGCGCTGGCCGCTGCGGGACTGCCCGCGCCGCACGTGCTGGACCTGGCTGCCGCGCGCCGCCTGGCCCGCGCCGCGACGATTGACCAGTTACCGCCGCCGCCGCAGGTGGCGGCGCCGCGCCCCGGGCCGGGGCCCGAGGGCCTGGCGGCCTGGCGCCTCGCCGTGGGCGTGCCGCCGTTCGACCCGCGCCGCGAGCCCGCGGCCCAGCACGTCGACTGGCTGCTGCTGGACGATGTCGACCTGCTCTACCGCCTGGTCGTCGCTCGCGCCGAACTGGTGGGCACGGCGCTCGCGGCGCGCGACCATCTCGTGGCCGCCGGCGTCATGGATGAGGGCGCGGCGTGCGCGCTGGCGGCGCGCGCCGGGCTGCTGGGGTTGTTCTGCGCGCAGTGGCGCATCGGTCGCGGGCGCGCGCTGGACTTCGGGGACATCGAGGCCTCGGGCGCCGTCTCGAACGTGATGCACGAGCGCGTGCAGGCGGTGTTCGAGCAGTCGGGCGGCGATGCGACGACATTCCTGGCCGGGCTGGAGGGCGTGAAGGGGCTGCGCGAGTCCATCATCGCCAGGGTGCGCGAGCACCTGGCCGAGGCCGGCATCACCGACGAGCGCGACATCCTCGACGAGGCGGGCGTGCTGCAGCGCGTGCTGGCGCAGGCGGGCCTGCTCGCCACGCGCAGCGGGGCGCCGGCGCCGGACGCGTCGCTGGTGGCCGACTGTGTTTCACGCTGGTGGAAGGCGGCGCTGGCTGCGCTCGCCCGCTAGGATTTCGGACTCGGGGACATCGGACTCGAGACGCTAGTCGCCGCGCCGGATCAGGTCCGTCAGCCCCACGTTCGCCTCGAGGCGCTCGAGCAGGATCTGCCGCGTCAGCGAGCACGCCTCGGAGATCTTCGTCGACCGCAGGCTGTAGTAGACGTTGATGCCGTCCTTGCGCGTGTCGACGACGCCGGCCTGGCGCAGCACCGCCAGGTGCTGCGAAGTGTTGGCCTTCGGGATCTCGAGCAGGTCGGACAGCTCGTTCACCGAGACTTCGGGATGCTCCTTGAGGATCTCGAGGATCTCCAGGCGCTTGGGGTTCGCCAGGGTCTTGCAGAGTTCGGCCTGCAGTTCGAAGAGCTTGCGGTCCATCCTCCACCTTCCGTCGCCTTGGCGGCGTTCCTGCGATCCCCGGCCGGCCCGGGTCCGGCCCGGGCGGCTCGTCCCAATATATGTTCGATTGCGCGGCAGGTAAACCGTTGCCCCGTCCCGCAGCCCGGCGCGGCTCAGCGGCCGGGCCGTTCCTGCAGCTCGGCCGGCAGCTGGAAGCGGACGTTCTCCTGCATGGCGACCACCGGCTCCTCGCGCCAGCCGGCGGCCTCCAGGTCGCGCACCACGGCCTGCACCAGGTGCTCGGGTGCCGAGGCCCCCGCGGTCAGGCCGATGACCGGCACGTGGGCCAGCTCGCCGGCGCGCAGGTCGGCCGGGCCGTCGATCAGCGTGGCCGGCACCCCCAGGTTCACCGCGACCTCGCACAGGCGACGGCTGTTGCTGCTGTTGGTCGACCCGACCACCAGCAGGTGCCCGATGCCCATCCCCACGAGCGCCTTCACCGCGTCCTGGCGGTTCTGCGTGGCGTAGCAGATGTCGCTCTTGGCCGGCTCGACCAGCAGCGGGAAGCGGGCGCGCAGCGCGGCGGCGATGTCGCGCGTCTCGTCGACGCTGAGCGTCGTCTGCGTGGCCAGCGCCAGCGGCGTGTCGGCGCCGAACGGCAGCGCGGCGACGTCGCCCACGCTCGTCACCAGCGTGATGTGGCCCGGCGCCTCGCCCATGGTGCCCAGCACCTCGTCGTGGCCGGCGTGCCCGATCAGCAGCATGTGCCGCCCGTCCTCGACGTGGCGCAGCACCTCCTGGTGCACCTTCGTCACGAGCGGGCACGTGGCGTCGATGGCGCGCAGGCCGCGGCGCTCGGCGTCCTGCCGCACCTCGGGCGCGATGCCGTGCGCGCTGAAGACGACGGTCGCGCCGTCCGGCACCTCGTCGAGCTCGTCGACGAACGACACGCCGCGCGACCGGAAGTCGTCGACGACCGCCCGGTTGTGGACGATCTCGCGCCGGACGTAGAGCGGCGTGCCGTGGATCTCGAGCAGGCGGTCGACGACCTCGATGGCGCGCTCGACCCCGGCGCAGAAGCCGCGGGGCTGGACGGTCAGGAGGCGGCGGGCAGGTTCGGCGCTCATGGACGCTCCCGGCGGTCGGACTGGACACGGGCGGCCCTTGCGGGCCCGGCGGCAACGTGGATCTTCGGGGCGCAAGATACGCGCAGGCGGCCCGGGTGGACACCCCCCGGACATCATCAGAATAATTCATGCCACCATCAGGATTGATGACTGGCCCTGATGGGCCAGCGCCCGTTATGCTTATCTTGTTCGGAAAACGAGCAAAGAAATTTACGCAGCCAAGTGGATTCAGGGCATCCAATTGGGCGAAAATCTGAGATAAGCGAAAAAGTTCATTCCGAACTGTTGCGAAACAGTGAAGAATGCTGTAGATTACGGGCACTTCAGCTCGCGGCTTGTCGGTATCTCCCTCCAATCCCCCACCGGCATGCCGTTGGACCGGCCTCGCAATCGCGAGGCCGGTCCGCTTTTCATCCCCAGCAGAACCAGTGTCGGGACGCGCGAGGGCGGGCCGGTCAGCGCGCGTCGAGCCGCTGCAGCGCCGCCGCGACGACCGGCGTCACGGCCGGCACCGAACGCGCGCGGCGCAGCGCATCCTGCAGGCCCTGGCGCGCATCGTTCCAGGCGGGATCGATGGCAGCCGCCGTCCGCATCGCCGCCACGGCCTGCGCGTAGCACGCGACGGCGGCGAGGGCCGCCGGCTCGTCGGCCGCCGTCGACGACGGGCCGAGCGGCGCGCGCGCGAGCTCGCCCTGCAGCAGCCGGCACAACCCGAGGTTCAGCGCCGACAACTGCGAGCGCGGGTAGATTTCCAGCACGCGCGCGCTGTGCCGCGCCGCCTGCTCGAGCACGGGCCCGGCGCGCGCGACGAGCGGTGCGGCCTCGCCGCTGCGGCCCGCGCCCGCCAGCGCGGTCACGCGATCCACGTCCGGGCGCGCCTGCATCAACAGCAGCGCCCCGTAGCGCATGTGGGCGTCGACGTCGAGGGGATCCAGTTCCGTCGCGCGCCGCAGGTGCGCGGCCGCCTGCGCCAGGTCGGGCTGGCGGTCGCCGAACGGACGCATGGTGACGACGCCGAGGTTGAACTCGTCCTGCGCCAGCCAGCGGTCTTCGCCGAGCCCGTACCAGTCGACGTTGGCCACGACGAAAAGCGCCGCGGCCACGCCGACGGCCACTGCGAAGCGCCGCGTGTCGGTGCGGCGCCACTCCAGCACCTGCGCCACGAAGGCGGCCGCGAACAGCGCGGCCAGGGGCAGCAGCGGCGCGCGGAAACGCGCGGCGACGAAGAACGGCAGGATGGCCGCGGCCTGCACGACGACCAGCCAGCGCAGCAGGTCCAGCCGCGGCTCGCGCGGCACGAACACCAGGCCGGCCACCGCCAGCGGCAACAGCAGCCACGTGCCGGGCCACCAGCGCGCCAGCACGAACACGCCTTCCTTCTCGGCCAGCCAGCGCGGGTTGATGTTGTTGCGGCCCTCGCGCGCGTTCAGCAGCAGCACGGCCTTCTTCACCGTCAATTGCAGCGCCTGGCCCGGGTGCGCGGTCATCCACTTGAGGGCGTCGCGCGCCATGAGGTCCGAGAACGCGCCCGGCGTGGCGGCGCCGCGCTGGCGCGCCGACAACTGCAGGCCGTCCCAGCGCACGCCGACGGGAATGGCCGACACGCCGTCGGCGTCCTCGCTGTTGCCTGTGTAGAGGTTCACGCCGAAGTTCGCGCTGATCGGCACGAACTCGCCGTGGCGCAGGTTGTGCAGCGTGGCCGGCGCGATCGCCACCAGGCAGCCGGCGGCCGTCACGGCGAACGCGCGCCACCAGGGCGTCGCCCGCGCATGAGCACCGGGCGCCGACGCACGTCCCTGCCGCCACAGCCACACGCCCAGCACCGGCAGCACGACCAGCACGTTCGGCCGTCCCAGCGCCGCCAGCCCCAGCAGCGCGCCGGACAACGCCAGGCGCAGCAGACCACGCCGCGCGGGCGCGATCACCGCCTGCAGGAACAGCAGCAGCGACACCGAGGTGAACGCCATCGTCCACGCCTCGGCCACCATCTGCGCCTCGAAGAACGGGAGGATCGGCAGCGCCGCGGCCGCCAGCGCGCCGGTCAGCGCCACGCGCGGACTGAGCACCAGCCGCGCGACGGCGAAGTTCACGACGGCCGTGGCGACGCCCACGCCCAGCTGCAGCACCAGCACGCCGGGCATGTCCAGGCCCAGGCGGTACAGCAGGGCCAGCAGGTAGGCGGCCAGGGGCGGCTTGAAGAAGGCCTGCGTCTCGAAGGGACGCCCGTCGATGAGCGCGCGCGCCCACTGGTCGAAGAACGAGGCGTCGACGACCGGCGTCTGCATGAACAGCGACCGCGAGGCCGGCGCCCAGAACAGGATGCGCACGAGCAGCGCCACGGCGGCGACCAGCGCGGCCTGGCGCCACGGGAACGCGGCGGAATTGCGGATGGGCTTGGCCACGCGGTCCTTTCCGGGAAATGGCGGCCGAACGCGGCCGCAGCGACGGGCAGCATACGAGGGCGCCCGCGGCGGCGTCAAGGCGACCGCCCCCCGCGTGTACAGCGCCCCCTCATTGCCCTCGCCGCCGGCGGGGCGTATCGTTGCGCGTCCTCGCCGTCCTTTGTCCGTCACCTCGCGTGACGCCGGGAGGCTCCTTCATGGATTGCTGCAGTCCTGCCGCCGATGTGCACGCCGCAACGCTCACGCTGTGGGCCGCGCTGGGCGTCGGCCTGACCACCAGCCTGGGCCACTGCCTGGGCATGTGCGGCCCCCTCATCAGCACGTACTCGCTCGCCCAGGGCAAGGCCGACAGCCGGTTGCGCTCGCTGCTGCCCGGGCTGCTGCTGTACCACCTCGGACGGATCAACACCTACGCGCTGCTGGGCGCGGTGCTCAGCCTGGCCTCGACGGCCACGCACGCCGCGGCGCCGACGGCCGGCGCGCGCGCGATCGTCTTCCTGGTCGCCGGCGTGCTGATGGTGCTGATGGGCCTGGGCCTCGGCGGCTGGCTGCCGACCGGCCGCCTGATCGCCGGCACGCGCCTGGGCCGCCTGGTGGCCGACCGCTTCCTGGCGCTGGTGGGCACGCGCTCGCCCTTCGGGCGCTACTTCCTGGGGATGGCCAACGGCCTGGTGCCCTGCGGTCCCGTCTATGCCATGGCCGCGGCGGCGTTGACGGCCCCGACACCGGTGCACGGCGCCGGCACCATGGCGATGTTCGGCCTGGGCACGGTGCCGGTGCTGCTGGCCGTGGGTCTTGGCGCCGGCCGCCTGGCCCCCGCGCTGCAGCGCCGGTTCAACATCGGGGCGGCCCTGCTGGTGGTGTTCATGGGGCTGGAGTTCCTCATCCGCGCCGGTAAGCTGGGCGGGATGATCCGCGAGATCCGCTGGGGCGTCTGGCCGGTGTTCTAGCGACCCGGGTATCCCGCAGGCGGGGTTCCGCGCGTGCGACGCCCCCCTGCGGGATACCGGAGTATTTTTATACTTATTTGGTATTTTGTCATTTTGTTTGCAGATCACCCCGCGTTCAGGTAGAGTTCACCCTTACGAGGAGCCCTGAGAAACCTTAGAGCACCTCGTCGGACTCGCCCTCCGTCGATGCATGATGTCCGTGAGCCCATTGCAGGGTTCCGGTTCGATGATGCCAGACACCGAGGGATGATCCATGCGCGCCGCTCGCTTCGTGCCCGCCATTGCCGTCGCCACCCTGCTCATCGTCGTCAGCGCACAGTCGGCGTCCGCTTTCCACAGCGGCGGCGTCGCGGCCTGCTCCGGTTGCCACACCATGCACGTCAGCCAGGACGGCCGCGTGGGCATGCACTGGACGCCGGGCGGCAACCCCTACCTGCTCAAATACGGCAACGCGACCGACACCTGCGTGCGGTGCCACTACTTCCGCGGCGAGTTCTCCAACGGCAACGGCTATGGCCCCGGCGGCGACTTCTACTGGCTGACGCGCACGTTCACCTGGACCACGGCCTGGGGCACCACCGAGAGCAGCAGCGGCGCGTCGCACGGCCACAACGTGGCCAACCGCGTCTTCGGCGTCACGGCCGATCCCGTGCTCACCCATGCGCCGGGCGGCGACTTCCTCAGCAGCAGCCTCGGCTGCACCAGCTGCCACGACCCGCACGGCAACGCGAACTTCCGCATGCTCTACGACTCGACGCTGGGCCCGGCCTACGTGGGCGATACGCGCTACGCGTTCACCGCCGACGCGCCGCTGGCGACCGGCAACGCCGGCACGACGCTGGTCGGCGGCGGCAACAACGAGACCGACGCGCGGCACACCGTGTACAAGGACGGCGTCGACGAGTGGTGCGCGAACTGCCACCCCGCGATGCACGAGACGGGCGGCTCGCGGTTCACGCACCCGACCGGCGTCATGCTGGGCTCGGCCATCGCCGACAACTACAACCGCTACGTCAGCACGGACAATCCCGACGGCGGCCAGCCGACCACGTCGTACGCGGGCCTGGTCCCGTTCGAGGCCGTGCAGATCGACCTGGCCACGATCAATGCCGCCAGCGCCACGGCCGGGCCGGGCGCCGACGACGAGGTCATGTGCCTGACCTGCCACCGCGCGCACGCCTCGCCGTTCGCCGACGCGGGACGCTGGGATTTCGCGGCGACGTACCTGGCCCGGGATTCCCATCCGCAGGCGGGCGACGCCGGCGCCTCGGCGCAGGATGTCGCCAACAGCTACTACGGGCGCTCGTTCGGCGCGAACCAGCGCTCGCTGTGCAACAAGTGCCATGCGAAGGACTACGCCGACGAGCCGCTGGTCGCCCAGCACTCCAAGCCGCGCGACGAGTGGCCCGACGACCCTTCGGGGACCGGGCAGGGCCGCTGACAGGGCGCACGCCCGGGTGCCGGCCGGACGCGGCACCCCGTCGTGGCGCGATTCACGACAAGATTACTCATTATTTGATGTTTCAGATTGTTTTTGCATGAACAGCCCCCTTGATGATAGAATTTCAAGATCGTGGGGCGCCCATGACGCCCCCCGCGCCTGTGGCGGATGACGCATCCAAGACGACAGCACCAGGACACGGGAGTTATCCGATGAAGCGTTCGGCGATCGCCCTTGTGGCCGCCCTGACGGTGGCCCTTTCCGCGGGTTCAGCCCTGGCCTTCCATGACGGCGGCGTCGCCTACTGCGCCGGCTGCCACACCATGCATGTGAGCCAGGACGGGCGCACGGGCATGCACTGGACGCCGGGCGGCAACCCCTACCTGCTGAAGTTCGGCAACGCCACCGACACCTGCGTGCGCTGCCACTACTGGCGCGGCCAGATGTCCAACGGCCAGGGCTACGGGCCGGGCGGCGACTTCTACTGGCTGACGCGCTCGTTCTCGTGGACCACGTCGTACGGCACGACCGAGAGCAGCCCGGCCAACACGCACGGCCACAACGTGGCCAACAAGGTGTTCTACATCCCCGTGGATCCCGTGTTGTCGAGTGCGCCGGGCGGCGATTTCCTCAGCAGCAACCTCGGCTGCACCAGTTGCCACGACCCCCATGGCAACACGAACTTCCGCATGCTGTACGACTCGACGCTGGGCCCGGTCTACGGCGCCGGCGGGCGGTACTCCTTCGCGGCCGACGCGCC
>CAINDZ010000500.1 GCA_903847545.1 uncultured bacterium
ACTTCCAGATCTTCCGCCACCGGCTGGAGCTGTACGGTGCCTGCAAGGACAAGGACGCCTGCCAGAAGCGCAAGGCCCGCGGCAACGCCGCAGCCGGCGCCGAGTAGCGTGGGGCCGGATCCGGTCGGCCCCTGGCTGGCCATCGAGGTCGATCGCGCGGCGCTCGCGGACAACCTGCGCGCGTTCCGTCGCCATACCGCCGCATCGTCGGCGCTGCTGGCCGTCGTCAAGGCGGACGCCTACGGGCACGGGTTGTGCCTGGCGGCGTCCGCCTTTCTCGATGGCGGCGCCGAGCTGCTGGGCGTCCATGCCCTGCACGAGGCGCGCGCGCTGCGGCAGGCCGGCATCACCGCGCCCATCATCGTCCTGGGACCGTCGACGGCGGCCGAGGCCGCCGAGGCGGCGCGCCTGGGCGTCGAGATCACCGTGGCCTCCCAGCCCGGCGTGCGTGCGGCCGTCGCTGCGGCCGTCGCTGAACATCCCCTCGCGGTGCACCTGAAGGTCGAGACCGGCGTGAACCGGCAGGGGCTCGTCGAGTCCGAGCTGCCCGCCGCGCTGGCCGCGCTGCGCGGCGCCGGCGGCGTGCGCCTGGTGGGCCTGTCCAGCCACTACGCCGACATCGAGGACACGACCGACCACACCTTCGCCGAGATGCAGACGCAGCGCTTCGAGGCGGCGCGGTCCGCCCTTGCGGCGGCCGGCGTGACCGGGCTGCGCGAGCACATGAGCTGCAGCGCGGCGGCGCTGCTGTGGGAGCGCAGCCACCGCGCCATCGTGCGCGTGGGCATCGGCGCCTACGGCGTGTGGCCCTCGAAGGAGACGCGCGTGTCGGTGCGCCAGCAGGGCCGGCCCGAACTGCAGCTGCGCCCGGCGCTGACCTGGAAGGTGATGATTTCGCAGGTGCGCGAGGTGCCCGCCGGCCAGACCGTCGGCTACGGGCGCACCTGGAAGGCCATGACCGACAGCCGCATCGCGGTGCTGCCGGTGGGCTACGCCGACGGCTGGCCGCGCGCGCTGTCGGGCCGCGGGCACGTGCTCGTTGGCGGCCGCCGCGCGCCGCTGGTCGGCCGCATCTGCATGAACCTGTGCATGGTCGATGTCACGCACGTGCCGTCGGCCGCCGCCGGCGACCATGCCGTGCTGCTCGGAAGGCAGGGCGACGAGACCATCAGCGCCGAGATGCTGGCCGACCTGCTCGGCACCATCCCCTACGAAGTGCTCACCCTCCCGGGGCCGGCCTGGGAGCGCGTGGGCGCCTGATCTCCCCGAAGCGACGGGCACACCCACACCGCGGAGGAAGCGCGTGTTCGGCAGTCTCCAGAAGATGTTGCAGGGAGCCCTGACGGCGGCTCCCGACCCGGCCGACGAGGCGTCGCGCCTGCGCCTGGCCACGGCCGTGCTGCTGCTCGAGGCGGCGCACGCCGACAGCGAGTTCTCCGACGACGAGCGCGCCTCGGTCGATGCGATGATCGCCGCACGCTTTGGGCTCGATGCCGAGGGCTCTGCGCAGCTCGTGGCGGCCGCCGAGCAGGCCCGCTGGGAAAGCGGCGACCTGTACCGGTTCGCCCGCCAGTTGAACGACGCGTTTCCGCTGCCGCGCAAGCTGGCGGTGGTCGAACTGTTGTGGGAAGTGGTCTACAGCGACGGCATGCTCGAGGCCCACGAGGACGCGCTGATGCACAAGGTGGGCAACCTCCTGGGTGTGCGTCACGAGGACCTGATGGCCCTCAAGCGCAAGGTGCAGGGCCGGCCGGGGCGCTGATCCCGGGACCGCGAGCATTTCCCGCTGGCATCGACCGGACCGCGCGTTGTGTCCCCGAGCGGGTCCCTTCCCCCTGGCGCCGGCCCGAGCCGGCGCGGGGACCGAACCACGAACGGCCGGCCTGCCGCGCGCGGGCCGGCCCGGACATCCAAGGAGGACGCATGAAGACCCGACACACCCCCGCCTGGGGGACCCTGCTCGTCGTGGCAGCCGCGGTGGCGCTGGCTGTCGGCGGCTGCAGCCGCGACGGAGGACCCGCCACGTCCGGCAGCGCGGCCACCGATGCCTTCGACGGCATCGATCTGGCCAGGGATTTCGGCGGCCTGACGGCGACGGCGGAGGACCCCGCCTTCGCCGACCCCGGCATGGAGGCGGCGCTGGCCGCGGAGGCGGGCGAGGCGTGCGACGATCCCCTCCTGGCGAGTCCCGAGTTCGTGCGCCTGGACCGCATGGCGCGCGAGCATCCCGACCTGCCGGACAGCCTGCGCCCGGGCCTGACGTTCCTGCGCCTGCGCTGGGGGCACCTGGCCGGCCCGGCCGACTCGCTGGACGCGTCCGGGGCGTGCGCCCGCACCGACTGGTCGGGCACGATCACGGTCGATCGCGGCCTGCTGGTGGTTCGGCGCGTGCTGGCCTTCGAGTGGCCCAACGACCAGGTCGTCTTCCCGCGCGTCGATGCACAGACGGTCTCGCTGGTCTCGGCCACGCGCTGCGGGCACGACGGGATCGTGCTGCAGGTCGTCACGCGACCGGCGGCGCTCGAGGACTCGACGGCGTCCGGCGTGCCCAACCGCGTCCGCGTCGCGCTCGGGCCCTTCAGCGGCACATGGGACCTCGCGGCCCTGGCGGCGGTCGACACCGTGATCTCCGTCGATGCCGACGGCAACGCGTTCGAGGTTTCGGGTGTCCGCCCCGTCCGTCCCGACGCCTGCCCCAGCGGCACGCTGGCCGGGCGCTACCATCCTGCGGCGACGGACCTGCCCGACTCGGTGGCGGCTGGGGACCCGCGTCGCCTGGGTCGCTTCATGGTCGCCTGCCGGGCGCACGACGGCCGCATCGCGGGCTTCGTGCGCGGCGCCTACGGCGTCGACGGCGACGGCATCCAGGTGTTCGTCGGCAAGTTCATCGGCCGGCGGGGCGAGTTCCGCGGCCTCGTGCGCGGCACATGGGAGGCCGGCGACGTTGCCGGCGGGCTCGGGCACTTCAACGGCCAGTGGTTCGGCGCCGGAGGGGCGGCCGAAGGCGTCGTCTCGGGCGACGGCCATGCGCGGCCGGAAGGCGACGGCGGCCATGTCACCGGTCGATGGGCCGCGCTCTGTGACGGGCAGGTGGCCGACACCGTCCGCTGAGTCGCAT
>CAINDZ010000501.1 GCA_903847545.1 uncultured bacterium
CCGGACTCCTTGCGTTGTGGGCGGACCATCCCGCCCGCGCTAGCGCACCACCGTCGCCAGTTGCGCCGCGCGGTCGGTCGCCGCGGCCACCAGTTGGGGATCACTTGCGTTCTTCATCAGGTCGCGATATGCCGCGAGGGCCGCGGCCAGGTCGCCGGCGTCCTCGCTGAGCACCGCCGAGCGGGCCAGCGCGGACAGCCGGAAAGCATTGTCGGGATCGGCGCACTGCGCGGCCTGCCGGTACGCGCCCAGCGCGCCCTTCAGGTCGGAGAGCTTCTCGCGGCAGGCGCCCAGGCGGTACTGCACCTCGGTGCGCAGCGGGTCCTCGCAGGGCGCCACCGCCGCCAGGGCCAGCTCGGTCACGGCCTGCGGCAGCCGGCCCGCCTGCTCGTGCATGTCGCCCAGCTGGAAGGCCACCGCGGCCGCGCGCTCGTCGTTCGGGAACTGCTTTCGGTAATCGAGCAGGCGGTCGGCCGCGACGGCCGGGCGGCCGCCGAGCCGCTCGCACAGCGCAAGGTTGTACAGCGCGGCCTTCCCCATCTCGCCGCCGGGCGCCGCGGCGACGACCTCGCCGAAGCTGCCGGCAGCCGCGCGGTAGTCGCGCGCCTCGAAGCGGTTCATGCCCAGGCGGAAGCGCGCCGACACGTTCAGCTCGCTCTTGCCGAAAAAGCCGAGGAACTGCTCATAGCCCTGCTTCGCCTCGTCGCTCTTGCCGGCCTCGGCGTACGACTCGGCCATCAGGTACTGCGCGCGGTCGGCCGCCGAGTAGGCAGGCCAGCGGCTGACGACCAGGCGGAACTGGTCGGCCGCCTTCTCGAACTCCTTGTTCTCGTACAGGCGGCTGGCGATGCGGAACTGCGCGTCCGCCGCGAACCGGCTGTCGGGGTGGTGCTCGACCAGGTCGGCCAGCTGCGCGACGCCGTCGTCGGCCTGGCCCAGGCGATACAGCGCCTGTTCCAGCCCGTGCTCGGCATCGGCCCGCAGCGGCGAGCGCGGGTACTTCTCGACGAATTGCCCGAACCCGGCCACGGCGTCCTGGTCGCGGCCGGCGTTGAAGTCGCACTGCGCCAGGCGCAGGCGCCCCAGCTCGGCGCCGTCGCCGCCGCCGAAGTTGTCGAGCAGGCCGCGGTAGCAGCGGCGCGCATCGTCGTAGCGCTCGGCCTGGAAGTAGAGGTCGCCCGCCCGCGACCACGCCTGTTCGGCCAGCGCGGACTTCGGGTCCAGCGCGATGGCAGCCTCCCAGCGGTCGGCGGCGTCGCCGCCGCGGTCCAGGCGCAGGTAGCACAGCCCCGCCTGGTACAGCACCAGCTGCCGCTCGGGATGCTGCGCGTTGCGGCCGAGGAACTCCTCGTACACCGGCAGCGCCTCGGCGTGGCGTCCCTGGTTGAAGCGCACGTGCGCAATGTTCAGCAGCGCCTGGTTGTACAGGTCGCGGTCGCCGCCGCCCGTGTCGCGGGCCAGCAGCGCCTGGCTGGCGGCCACGGCGCGGTCTTGGTCGCCCTCCTGCGCGTACGTCCACGCCAGCAGCTGGCAGGCCGCCGGCTGCGCGGCGTGGTCGGGAAACTCGTTCGCCAGCGTCTCCAGCGAGGCGCGCGCGTCGGCGTACAGGCCCTGCCCGGCCTGCGCGTCGGCGTCGATCAGCAGCGCCCACGCCCGCCACGGCGAGCGGCTGGCCGGCAGGCGCTGCAGCAGCGCGTGTGCGGCGCCGCTCAGGCGCCCGGTGTCGCCGGTCCGGCGCCACGACACCTGCAGCATGCACAGCGCGGCCTCGACCAGCTCGTAGTGTTCCGCGTCGGCGAAAACGGCGGACCCGCCCGCGTCCTTGCCATAGCGGTCGAGCACCAGCTGGAAGTACGGCGCCGCCTCGTCGGGACGGTTGGCCGCCAGCAGGCCGCAGCCGGCCAGGTACGCCGCCGCCGGCGCCTGCGCCGACTGCGGATAGCCCGAGACGACGGCCAGGCAGGCGGTCGTCGCGTCGTCGACCTGCCCCAGGGCCGCGTAGCTGCGCGCGATGCGGTACTGCGCCCGCGCCGCGACGTCGCGGTCGAAGTAGCCGGCCAGCAGCGTGTTCAACTCGGTGATCGCGCCCGCGTGGTCGCCCGTTGCGGCCAGCACGTCGCCCAGCAGGAACTGCGCGCGCGAGGCCACCTCGGTGCCCTTGCCGGTGCGCGCGAGGTCGCGCAGCAGCGCCACGGCCTTCGGCGAGTCGCCGTCCAGGTGGCAGGCCGCGGCCTGGCGCACGGTGGCCTCGGCCCGCAGGCCGGCGTCGGACGTGGTGGCCACGACCGTGCCGAAATCCTCGGCCGCGCTGCGCCAGGCGCCGCCGGCCAGGAAGGTGTTGGCCTTGGCGAACAGCGCCGCGTCGCGCAACGGCGACTGCGGATAGCGCCCCGCCACGGCCTGGAACGACGCGGCCGCCGGCAGCGGCTGTCCCAGCGCAGCCTCGCACAGGCCCTTCAGGTACAGGGCGCCGGCCCCTTCCGGGTCCTCGCCCAGCTGCGCCAGCGCGTCGGCCGGCTTGCCGGTCAGGTAGTCCACCATCGCCTGCGCGCGCCGCCAGGCGGCGTCGGTGCGCAGCCAGGGATGCGCCTGCGCCAGCGCCGCCACCGTGGCCGTGGCCTCGGCATCGCGGCCGGCGCGCAACTGCAGCCACGCCAGGCGCAGGCCCGCCTCGGTCGCCAGGCGACCGTTCGGGTGCTCCTGCCGCCACTGCGTCCACGCCTTCAGCGCCGCGGCGTCGTCGCCGGCGGCCTCGAGCGCCTGCACCGCCAGGAAGCTCGCCGCTTCCTTCCAGTCGGCGCCGGCCTCCTTGTTCGCCCCCTGCTGGAACAGCTTCGCCGCGCCGCGGTGGTCGCCCAGCGCATCGGCCAGGCTGCCGCGCAGCAGCAGCGTCGCCCCCGGCGCCAACCCCTCGGGGTTGCCGCCGCCCAGGGCCTCCTGCAGCACGCGCAGCGGGGCCAGGTCGCCGTCGGCCGCCGCCCGCGCCGCCACCTCGTAGCGCAGGCCCGGCGCCATCGTGGCCACGGGCGCGGCCTCGCCGGCGCATGCCGACGTCGCGACCGCCACCGCCACCACGAGCACGCCCGCCGGCACCGTCACGCGTCGGCTCCACAGGTACGTCATCGCGCCACCCCGATCGTTCCGAGCACCCCGCCGCTGGCGATCTCGACCACGCCGGGCCGCGCCTGCAGCGTCGCGCCGCCGCGCTCGTCCACGCGCAGGCGGTAGGTGTAGTCGCCGTCGGGCAGCGGGCGGCCTGTGCCGTCCTTGCCGTCCCACACGATGTCGGCGGGCGGCTGGCCCTTGCCCGAGAACGTGCGCACGACGGCGCCCGAGGCGTTGGTGATGTCCAGGTGCCACGCGGCGGCATCCGCGCGCGTGCGCGCCTTCAGCGCGAAGCGCGTCAGCGGCTCGCCGCCCGTGGGCGAGAACACCGCCGGCGACGCCTTGGCCTCGGCGCTGAAGCCGCCGAAGCGCCAGGCCAGGCCGACGCGGTGCACCAGGCCCAGCTCGTGGTCGCTCATCGCGTAGTCCAGCTGCAGGCCGTTGGGCAGGCGGTAGCTGAACCCGGCCGCGAAGTTGTCGACGTCGTAGCCCACGCCCAGCTCCAGCGCCTGCAGGCGGAAGCGTGCGCCCAGGTGGAACTGCGGGTCGGCGCCGTCGCGCTGCACGATGTCCGCCGCCAGCAGGCCGTTGCCGCCGTTGACGGGGATGGCCGCGCCGCCGCGCAGTTCGCGCAGGTAGGTCTCGTCGCGCATGCGCATGGCGATGGTCGGCCCGCCCAGGTTGACGGCCGAGGCGCCCAGTTGCATCCCGCCGGGCAGGCGACCGATGACGCCGAGGTCGAACCCGAGGCCGCTGCCGTTGAACTCGTCCAGCGACTGGCGCACCAGCTTGACCTGCGCGCCGGCGGCCAGGCGGTCGCCCAGCGGCTGCGCCACGGCCAGGCCCATGGCCAGGTTGCCTTCCTTGAACGTGCCCAGCGCCTCGTCGTGACTGGCGCCGGTGCGTTCGAACCCGCCCGAGCCCAGGCTCAGCACGTTCAGCGCGATCGAGGGACGCCCGGTCGCCGGCAACGCGATGCCGAAGCCGTTCACCGACGTGTCCTCGAACAGCCGTGTCGTGCCGATCTGGATCGCGCCGCGCTCGAGCCAGGCCGCCGCCGCGGGATTGATGAGCGCCGCCATCGGCTCGTCGGCCAGCGCCGCGCGGGCGCCTCCGATCGCCGCGCCGCGCGCGCTGTCGAAGCGGTTGAGCCAGTCGCCCGGCAGTCCCTCGGTGCCGTCGGCGGCCCCCGCGGGTCCGGTCGCCCACATCGCGGCGGCCAGCGCCAGCGTCCCTGCCAGCGTCCGCGCCCGCGACGCGTGACGCCGCCTGCGCTCGGGGGTGTGCGTGCTCATGTCCATGGTGCCTCCCGGCCTACCACACCACGCCGACCTTGCGGCGCATGACGTGTTGGGTGGTTCCTGAGCCCTGCGCCTCGACGCGCAGCACATAGCCGCCGCTGGCGACGTCCACGCCGTCGCCGTTCCTGCCGTCCCA
>CAINDZ010000502.1 GCA_903847545.1 uncultured bacterium
CAGCGCGGCCTCGGCAATCAGCAGCAGGAGGCCGGGCACGGCGAACCACGCCATCCGCTCGCGGTACCAGGTGCTGACCGTCGTCTTGTAGCGCACCTTTTCCATCTCGTCGATCTTGCCGAAGATGTTCTGCAGGGCCTGCGGATCCGTTGCCTGGAACATGGCCCCGCCCGTCGTGTCGGCGATGCGCCGCAGGAGCGGCAGGTCGATCCTGGACTCGACCTGGCGAACCTGGCGCCCGAAGATCGGGTCTTCGACCGGGAACGGCACGAGGCCCTCGCGCCCCACGGCCACGCAGTAGACACGGATGCCGAACGACTGCGCCAGGCGCGCCGCCGTCTCGGGCTCCAGCGTCGGCACGTTGTTGACGCCGTCCGTCAGCAGGATGATCGTGCGGCTGGGCGACGTCGACTTCTGCAGTCGCGAAACCGCCGTCGCCAGGCCGAGGCCGATCGCCGTGCCGTCGTCGACGAGGCCGACATGGATCTCCTCGAGGAACGCCGTGAGCACCGGGTGGTCCAGCGTCAGCGGACACTGCGTGAACGCCCGCGCGGCGAACACCACCAGGCCGATCTGGTCGTGCGGGCGCGCGGAGATGAAGTCGCGGATGACCGCCTTCGCGGTGCCGAGCCGGTCGAGGGGCTGGAAGTCCAGCGACTGCATGCTCCCGCTGATATCCAGCGCCAGCACGATGTCGATGCCCTGGCCCTCGACATCCTCGGAACGGTGGGCCTGTCGCGGCCCGGCCGCAGCCACGACCAGGAACATCACCGCGAGACCCGAGATCCACGGCAGGGCCTGGACCAGCCGCGCGCGCCAGCCGCGGGCACCCGAGCCAAGAAGCGCCAGGTGGGGATGGCGAAGGCGCCCGGCGGCGGGAGCGCCGAGGCTGCGCCACCACGCGATGCCGAGGACGACCGGGAGCAAAGCCAGGAGCCAGGGGCGGGCGAACTCCATCAGCGCCCACCTCCCGTCGCATGGCTCGTCAGTTCGGCCCAGGCCGACTGGGCCGCGAGCAGCCGCTCCGGGGCCACGGGCGTCAGGCGCGGCACGACCCGCGCGGCTGCAATCTGCCGCACCAGGTCCAGGGCCTGCTCGCGACACCACTGCGGCGAGGGTTCGGCCGGGTCGTACCGGCGCAGGTCGGCGCCGTCCAGCAGGCGCGCGAGGGCGCCCGGAAGGGCCGGGTCGTGCCCCCGCTCCGCGCAGGCGGCCTGCAACTCGACGCCGGTCATCTCGGCGCCCGCAACCCCGAAATGGCCGGCCGCAAGGCGACGGGCCACGCCAGCCAGACCGTCGAGGAAAGCCCGAGACTCGCCCTTCTCGACCAGGCGCAGGGCCAGCAGGTCGCGGCAGTCGAGCGCCGCCGCCATCCACGCCGGCTCGGGCAGGGGCCAGTCGGCCGGCTCGGCGCGCCGGTGCAGGCGGCGCCACAGCCACCACGCACCCGCCGCCACGACGATCGCAGCCAGCAGGACGGCGGCCAGCGTCCAGGTGAACCAGGCGAGGGGTCGCGGCGCGCGGATGGCCGCCGCCCGCGACGGGTCCGTGACGCGACCCTTGACCGCGACGGTCCCGCTGCGCACGCCCTTCCAGGAAAGTTGCACGAAATCCGGCGCGTAGACCCGGTAGCGCGCCACGACGCGCGGTCCCGCCGCCGGGGGCAGCCCGGCGCCGGCGCCGCCCGGGCCGTCCGCCCCCTTGGTCGAGGGCAGCGACACAAACTGCTCGCCCTTGGAGACCGGCGCCTTGAAGCCGGCGGCGTCGGACCCGGCGGGCAGGTCCCAGGCGACCGCGAGGACGCCGCCGAACGACACGGTGTCCGCCAGCACGTGCACGGCGACGGGCGAGACGCCGGTTCCCGCCGGGAGGAATTCCACGAGCGTCGTGTCGGGCGTCGCGCCCGCGGCGACCTGCGCCACAGCAGGCGGCGGGCCTGCGGCAATACCCAGGGTGGCGAGCGCGGCCAGGCAAGAGCAATGGCGTCCACGGAGGGTCATCGCGCCCTCCGCCGGCCGGTGCGGCCTTCGCGCGCCAGGAAGAAGCGCCGCAACGGCTCGACGTATGAGGCTGTCACGTCGACATCGACGACGTCGACCCCGCGCGACTGGAAGAGTCGTTCGATGGCGCCGTCATGGGCGTCGATCCGCAGGCCCATCTGCCGCCTGAACGCGGGCGATGACGTGTCGACCAGCAGGGGCGCGCCCGACTCCGCATCGACCCAGTCCACCAGGCCCACGGCGGGCAGCGAGGCCTCGCGCGGGTCGCGCACGCGGACGGCGACGACGTCATGCCGCCGCGCCAGCACCGACAGGCTGGTCGAGAAGTCGCGCGCCCAGAAATCGGAGACCAGGAAGACCGTCGCCTTGCGCTTGAGCACAGAACCGAGGAGGCGCAGGGGCTCGTTCACGTCGGTGCCGCGGCCCTCGGGCCGGAACGTGAGCAGCTCGCGGATCAGGCGCAGCACGTGGCTGCGGCCCTTGGCGGGCGGGATGTACATCTCCACGCGGTCGCTGAACAGGACCAGCCCGACCTTGTCCTTGTTCGAAATCGCGGCGAACGCCAGCACGCCGCAGAGCTCGGCCGCGACCTCCACCTTCGTGCGCCCGCCGCTGCCGAATTCGCCGCTGCGGCTGAGGTCGACGGCAAGGATGACCGTCAGCTCGCGCTCTTCCTCGTAGAGCTTCACGAACGGCTGCCCGGTGCGCGCCGTGACGTTCCAGTCGATGGCGCGCACATCGTCGCCCGGCACGTACTCGCGGACCTCGCGGAACTCCATGCCGGTGCCCTTGAACACCGAATGGTACTCGCCGGAGAAGACCTCCTCGACGAGCCTGGAGCACCTAACCTGGCGGTGTAGCCCAGCGGAAGAGGCAAACGACTTAAAATCGTTCAAGGGTGG
>CAINDZ010000503.1 GCA_903847545.1 uncultured bacterium
GGCCGACGCGCGCCTGGACGGCATCGCCGCGCGCGTGCCGCTGCGCCCGTGGGAGCGCCGCGAGAAGCTGCGCGAGCTGCAGGTGGGCGACGACCTGGCCGACCGCCTCAGCCGTCACCGCGCCTGGGACCTGTTCGAGCACCTGGCGGCGCAGCTGCCCCAGGGCTCGCCGTTTTCCGCCACGCAACTGGCCTCGCTGCTGCTGGACCGCTCGGCCCCGCGCCCGGCCAGCCTGCGCGCCGCAGGCCCGTGGTGGCAGGACATCGTGGCTGCCCTGGTCGCCGGCCGCATGATCCCCGAGGCGGTCTGGGCCGCCGAGGAGGACGTGGCCGTGCGCGTGGACGACGCGACGGCGCGGCGGCTGGTCGATGAAGCCCTGGCCGACACCAGGGCCGAGGGCGCTCCCCTGCTGCCCGCCGCCGGCGAGCGGCGCCTGCACGCATTGATGGGCGCGGTCATGCTGCGCGTGCGGGGCCGCGTGCCCGGCCGCCAGGTGCGCGCGTGGATCGAGGAAACGGACAAGGAGGCGCGGTCGTGAACGCGGACACCGGCGATTTCAAGGGCTACCGCTCCCCCACGCTCGACCTGCTGAAGGCGCAGTCGGCCCCGGTCTGGAGCCTGGCCACGCTGCACACGCGGCGCGGCGACTTCTCGGGCCTGATCCTGCCGCGCAGCGAGACGGCCGACGCCGACCACATCGTGCTGAAGCTGGACACCGGCTACAACATCGGCGTGCGCCACGACACCGTGCACAAGATCACCGTGCACGGCCGCAAGGAGGCGCACTACCAGATCCCCGAGCGCGCCTTCCCGCACGACCCGAAGAAGCCGCGCGTCAAGCTGCTGGGCACCGGCGGCACCATCGCCAGCCGGCTGGACTACCGCACCGGCGCGGTCATCCCCGCCTTCAGCCCGGGCGAGCTGTACGGCTCGGTGCCCGAGCTGGCCGACATCTGCAACATGGAGACCGAGAAGCTGTACGGCGTGTTCTCGGAGAACATGGGCCCCGAGCAGTGGATGGGCACGGCGCGCGCCATCGCCGCCGAGATCGAGAAGGGCGTCGCCGGCATCGTCGTCGGCCACGGCACCGACACCATGCACCACACGGCCGCGGCGCTGTCGTTCATGCTGCAGGACCTGCCGGTGCCCGTGGTGATGGTGGGCAGCCAGCGCTCGAGCGACCGCCCGTCGTCCGACGCGGCGATCAACCTGATCAACGCCACGCGCACGGCCGCCACCTCGGACATCGCCGAGGTGATGGTCTGCATGTTCGGCCCCACCTCGGACGAGTACGGCCTGCTGCACCGCGGCACCCGCGTGCGCAAGATGCACTCGTCCTATCGCTCGACGTTCCGCACGCTCAGCGACATCCCGCTGGCCAAGGTCGACGCCGGCGGCGTCACGCCCCTGCGCGACGACTACCGCCGCCGCCGCAGCGAGCGCAAGGTGGACCTGAAGGCCGTCTTCGACGACCGCGTCTCGCTGGTCTACTACTACCCGAACATGAAGCCGGACATCATCGACTCGCTGGTGGCCGGCGGCTACAAGGGCATCGTCATCGCCGGCACCGGGCTGGGCCACGTCAACAAGCCGCTGTACCCGGCGCTGGACCGCGCGCGCGCGGCCGGCGTGCACGTCTACATGACGGTGCAGACGATGTGGGGCTACGTGCAGATGTACGTCTACGAGACGGGCCGCGAGCTGATGGGCCTGGGCGTGATCCCCGCGGCCAACATGCTGCCCGAGGTCGCCTACGTGAAACTGGGCTGGGCGCTGGGCCAGAGCCAGGACCACGACGAGGTGAAGCGGCTGATGCTGACGCCGGTCAACGGCGAGATCACCGACCGCGAGCCGCACGACGGGTATTTGGTGCTGCAGGGCGGCACGCCGGAGGTGGCGGCGTTCATCTCGTCGCATTGGAAGTAAGGAACTGGCGGGCAAACATCATGGGGGCATGGCGCGCCCGACTTCAGGTTTCCTGATGCTCCCGCTCGCCACGATCAAGCGCGGCCACGATGCGCATGCGCTCGGCGGGCTCGAAGTCCCGTCCGTACATGCGCAGGAAGATCCGGGCACGCAACGAGTGGCCCTCGGGATTGGCTTCATCGGCCAGGCCGGCGATGACCAGCGTGCGGGCATCCTTGAACATCCGCGTGCACATGACCAGGCGCTCTTCGGGCGTCAGCGCCATGACCAGGTCGCGGTAGCGTCGGCTTACCTCGTCCGGGGTGTCGCGGCTCATCGCAGCAGCTCCTGAAGCTTCGGCCCGACGCCAAGACGCACGGCCCAGTCCTCAAGATAGGCCATGTCCATGGACGCGGATGATTCCAACAACCACCTCAGGTCCTGCAACTGGACTGCCGATTCGCCTTCTGCCCACCACAGGAGCTTCGATAGCACCAGGTCCTCGCGCGCCACGACCATCACGTCCAGGTCCCCGATCCGTCGGCGTTGCCGACGCGCAAACTCCACCTGGCGATATTCCTCGCTCCGGCGCACGATGAAATCAGCCTTGGCGACGCCTTCGGTGTGGATGATGTTGAACATCCCTCCGCGCGCGATCGCCTCCGACACGGCTTCCTCGCTTACATAGCAGTCGTCCCCGAACAATCGCACCCAGTCTTCGGCCCGGGTGTCCGCGCACTCGACGACCAGGTCGATGTCGCGGGTCATCCGCGGCTGAGAGTAGAGCGACATGGCCACCGAACCGGTCAACATGTACGGGATGCCGGCCGACTCCAGCCGGCTGACGACCTGATGCAGGAATTCCAGCTGGTCCTTCAAGTGCTTCTCCGCAACGACTTGCGCCGGCGCAACTGAGGATGGTCGAAACAAGCCATCATTCCCTCCACCGACCCGTCGTGTTCGCCATCTGACACCCAATTTAGTATCCCCCGCCGGCCCCCCGAAAGTCAATCACCCCACCCCAAGCCCCCGCCGGCGACCCCTGTTTGCCTGCACGGAGCCCGTCCTGCGCCACCGCGGGCAGACGCCTCCCTTTGCCGCGCTGTGGCGGCCGGAAGCATCCATTCGGGGGGGTCGATTGACGAGCGGGAGCAGGGCGTGCCACAATCGGCGAGTGGTCCGGATGTGATCGCCGGGCTGTCGGGCGGGAGGCGGCGATTGTGCTTCTTCTCCGCTGGTCCTGATGCGAACCGACGACAAGGGCAGGCAAGTGGATTCAGAACGCGTGTGGTGGGCACATTTCCCGGAGACCGTGGGCCGCGAAGCCCAGGCCTTCCCCTTCGAGAACCTCGGCCAGCTCGTGCAGGCCGCGGCGGCGCGCTACGGAGACAAGCCGGCCGAGACGCTGGTCCTGCCCAACGGCATGGAGGCCTCCCTCAGCTTCAGGGAAGTCGACGA
>CAINDZ010000504.1 GCA_903847545.1 uncultured bacterium
GGAAGTAGAGGTCGACCACCAGGTCGATGATGGCGTAGGCGAGGTAATCCGAGCCGCCGGCCATCAGGCGCGGCCGCTTCTGGCGGATGCGCTCGCGGATCGCGTCGAGGGCGGGCAGCGGGCGCTCCAGGAAGCAGATCACGAGGCCCGGCGCGACGAAGAGGCAGATCTGCTGCGTCGTCGCCCCGTCCTGGTCGGGCACGCGCAGCACGACGAAGTCCTGCCCCTCGTACTCGTCGAACTTGGGGCGCTGGTGCGTGTGGGCCACGTCCTCCATGGCCAGGCGGTGCAGGCCGAACTGGTCGCCGAAGCCCTCGAGCATCCGCTGGTCCTCGACGCCCGTCACCACGATCAGGCTGACGCGCCCCGGCCGGGCCAGCGCGCGCGCCGCGGCCGCGTCCACTGCCGCGCCCTCGTCCACCGCCTCGGGGCAGTAGCTGATGACCTCGACCAGCGAGGGCGCGGCGCCCTGCTGCGGGGCCAGCGTGCCCGGCGGCGAGCCGGGGCGGGCGGCACGGCGCCGGGGAGCCGGGCCGCGGGAGCGGGTGGAACGGGCGGGACGCGACGACACGCGGGGCCTCCTGGGGCTGGCGACGACGGTTCAGCGCAGCGGCGGCGGTGACGGCCGGCGCGCCGGCGCATTGTGCGCCCTCGGCGGCGGTCTTGGCAATGGCGGACGGGGCGGCTAGGCCGTCGGGCGGCGGTAGGCGGTTTCCTGCAGCAGGGCCGCCAGTCGCGCCGACAGTTGCTGCTGCACGGTCGCGTGCTCGGGCCGGCCGGCCAGGTTGGCCAGTTCGCCCGGGTCGGCGCGCAGGTCGTACAGTTCCGACGGCAGGTTCGGGTCCTCGGGGTAGGTGACCAGCTTCCAGTCGCGCGAGCGCACCGCCAGGCAGGTCGGAACGTTGCCTTCCTCGCGGAAATACTCGTACAGGAAGTCGTCGCGCCCCTTGGCGCCCTTCAGGAGCGGCACCCAGCTGCGGCCCTGGACGCCGGCGGGGGCCGGCACGCCCGCGGCCTCGCACAGCGACGGCAGCAGGTCGATGCCCAGCACCAGCTCCTCGTTGACCTTGCCGCGCGGCGCCAGCTTCGGGTAGCGCACCAGCATCGGCACGCGGATCGACGGCTCGTAGGCGGCGCGCTTGTCGCGCAGGCCGCCGTGCTCGCCCAGCATCAGGCCGTTGTCGCTGGTGTAGATGATGATGGTGTCGTCCAGCAGCGAGCGCTTCTTCAGCGTGTCGACCAGCCGGCCCAAGCTCTCGTCCACGGCCAGCAGGCTGCGGTGGTAGTTGCGCAGGTCCTCGGGCTTGAGCGCCTCGGCGTCGCGGCCGCCCCAGTCGGGCTGCGCGGACAGGCCGGCGCCTTCCCGCGCCTCGCGCGGCGTGAAGTCGACGCCGGCGTAGCGCTGGGCGTGCCGCTGCGCGGGGAGGAACGGGGCGTGCGCGGCCTTGTGGCCGACCACGAGCATGAATGGCTTGGCGCGGTCGCGCTCGAGGAAGCGCACGGCGTGGTCGGTCAACTCGTCGGTGACGTAGTTGATGACCAGGCTCCACTTGCCGTCGATGTTCATCGTGTTGCGGAAATACTCGCCCTGGCCCGTGAAGCTGACCCAGTGGTCGAAGCCGGCGCGCGGCGTGCCGCTCTGCAGCATGTGCCACTTGCCGATGTAGCCGGTCTCGTAGCCGGACTTCTGCAACACCTCGGCGAAGGTGGGGCAGGCCTGCTCGGGATCGCGCGAGAAGTTGTCGCGCACGCCGTGCTTGTGCGCGTAGCAGCCGGTCAGCAGGCTGGCCCGCGACGGGCTGCACAGGCTGGTCGTGACGAAAGAGTTCGCAAAGCGCACGCCCTCGGCGGCCAGCCTGTCGAGGTTGGGCGTCTCCAGGCGCTTGTCGCCGGCGCAGCCCATGGCGTCGGCGCGCACGTCGTCGGTGAGGATGACCAGCACGTTCGGCTGGCGGGCGCCGCCGCCGCCGTTGCAGCCCAGCAGGTCGGACAGGGCCACGGTGGCGGCCCCGGCCCCGAGCAGGCGCAGCGCGTCGCGCCGCGAGATGTCCGGCAGCGGGCTCATCGCCCGCCGGCTTCCTGCGGCATCGAGCGCGCCAGGCGCAGGCCCACGTGCGTGAACTGCTGGTCGGGGAAGGCCTTTTGCCGCGCCGCCGAGCGGCAGTTGCGGCCCAGCTCGTGCCAGTTGCCGCCGCGGATCACGCGCTCGGGGCCGCGGTCCGGCCCGGTGGGATCGGTGGCGGCGGCGTTGGTCGGGAAGCCGTGCCGGTCCCAGCACCACTCGCTGACGTTGCCGTGCATGTCGTGCAGGTCCCACGGGTTGGGCGGGAAGCTGCCGACCTCGATGGCCTGGCCGCGCCACATGCCCTTGGGGCAGCCCTTCTGCGGGTCGTAGCCCAGGTAGTTGGCCTGCTCGGTGCCCAGGCAGTCGCCGGTGGAGAACACGCTGGTGGTGCCGGCGCGGCAGGCGTATTCCCACTCGGCCTCGGTCGGCAGGCGCAGGCCGTCCGAGGCGCGGTTCCAGGTCACGATCGTGTCGCGCACCGAATATGCCGCAGGGAAGCCCATCTTGCGCGAGAGGGCGTTGCAGAAGTTGACGGCCTCGAACCAGCTGATGCTCTCGACCGGGCAGTCGGGGCAGTTGTAGAGGAAGCTGGGGTTGTTGCCCATGACGGCGGCCCACTGGGCCTGCGTCACCTCGTAGGCGGCCAGGTAGAACGGGTGCGTGAGGGTGACCTTGTGCTGCGTCTCGTCGTTGCGGCTGCCCCACTCGGTGTCGGGGCTGCCCATCATGAAGGCGCCGGCCGGCACCATGACGAACTCGAGGTGGCCGCGCCCGACGTCCTCGCGAGGCGAGTCGCCGCCACCGCCAGGGGGGGCAGGCTGCGCCGACGTCCGGCCTGCCGCGAGCAGGGCCAACACACAGGCGGCGATGAGGATGCGCTGTCGGGGGTCCAGCATCCCGTCGTCGTCTTTCGCATTTCAGGTCCGGGGCGCCGGGGCGGGGGTGCCTGCGCCGAGGGGAAATCGTAACACATCCGTGATCCCATGTATACGGGGTCGATTCGGATCTCTTTAGGCGGGGTCGGTTGACAGGGTCCGGGGGTGGGGCTACCGTGGCGGATACCGTTGGGGGTGGCCGAGCCGGCTGGACCGGGTTGGCCTGAGAAAGACCCTTGGAACCTGAACCGGATCATGCCGGCGTAGGGAAACGGGCCGCTTGCGGGCGCCTTCCAACACAACGGAGGGCGCCTTTTTGTCTGCGGTGACGTTCCCGCACCGGCCACCTCGCCTGGAGGCGGCCATGCGTAACCATCCATCCCCACTTGCCCTGCTGGCGCTGGCGACCGTCGTGGCCGCCGGCCTGGCCACAGGCGGGCCGGCCGCGGCCCAGCCCGAGGCCGTTCCCGTCGTCGTCGACACCACCGCCGTGCTGCCCGGCGAGGAGGCCGTGTACGCCGCCCCCGAGGTGGAGGTCACCGCCTCGCGCTTTGGGCAGGACGCGCGGCTGAACGTCTCGAACGTGACGGCCGCCGAGCTGGCCCGCCGCGAGCCCGACCAGGAACTGCCGATGCTGGTGCAGTCGCAGCCCGGCGTGTTCGCGTACTCGGACGCCGGTGTCGGGCTGGGCTA
>CAINDZ010000505.1 GCA_903847545.1 uncultured bacterium
GAAATCGCGAAGGCATTCGCGACGTGCGCGGCGCCAACACGTACACCTGGACGGCCGCCGCCCAGGCGGGACTGGTCTCGATCGACCTGCAGGGATACGACACGACAACGGGCGCCTATGTCGACGCGACCACGGTGCTCCCCTGGCAAGCCTATTGGGTCAACGCCCTCGTCAGTGATGTCAGCCTTCGCTTCTACTGGCCGAACTTCACGGCCAAGTCCGCGGCCACACCCGAGCCGCTGGCCGCGATGCCGCCGACGCTGGATGTCTGGCGCACCGACCTGACACTGACCGATGCGACGGGCAGCCCGCGCACGGTGACGATCGGCGTCGACGGCGGCGCAACCGACGGCTTCGACGCGATCCACGACCGCCCGCAGCCGCCGGCCTCGCCCCAGGGCGGCCCGACGTTGTGCCTGCCGCACCCGGAATGGGGCCTCGACGCCGGCAGCGGCTTCACGCGCGACATCGTCGCCCCGACCAGCGCCGGCCTGGCCTGGACGATGACCATGGCCGCGCCGGTTGCCGGCCCCGCCACGCTCTCCTGGGACAGCACCGGCTGGCCCGCCGGCCTCGACCTGCAGTTGTACATCCCCGGCGAGAATCGCGTGGCGGTCATGTCCATGCGCGCCCAGTCGAGCGTGGTCGTGGACCTCGGCCCCGCGCCCCGCACGGTGATCGTGCGCACGCCCGACATGATCTCGGGCACGAGAGACCTGCCGGGCGTCGCGAACTTCGAACTGTCCGTGCACCCGAACCCGTTCAACCCGCGGACGACGGTGTCCTTCGCGCTGCCGCAGGCCGGCAACGCCGAGGTGCGCATCTACTCGGTGCGCGGGGAACTGGTCGACGTCCTCGGCGGCCACGCCTATGCGGCCGGTCGCCACGAGGAGGACTGGAACGGCGTCGATCGCCGCGGCCGCGACATGCCGAGCGGCGCCTACTTCGGCCGCCTCTGGGTCGACGGGCAACCGCAGGGCGCGATCATCCGCATGAGCCTGGTCCGCTAGGCCGTCCCGCATTGCGCGAACGCGCCGCCCGGGCCTCGGAGCCGGGCGGCGCGTCCTTTTTGCTCGCGGGCCGCGGACGGCGGACTTGCGCCGGCGCAAGTCGCGGGGCCGCGCGCGCCGCCCGCCAGCTCACCGCACGATCGACCGCACCACATCCAGCGCCGCCGGCGCCGTCGTCGCGGCCATCGCCAGCAGCGACGTCACCTCTTCCGCGCGCAATCGCAGGGCGCCGGCCTCCTCCGGCGTGAACCAGTCCGCGCGCAGCGTGTGCTCGTCGGGCACGCTCTTGGGCGGCGTGTCGTCGACGGGTTCGGCCGCGAAGATCACGCGCAGGCGCACACCCTCGTCGAAGCACGTGTGCTCGCAGCGATACACGCCGGTCAGGCGCACGTCGATGCCTGCCTCCTCGCGCACCTCGCGCAGGGCCGCGACGGTCAGCGTCTCGCCGGGCTCGACGCGGCCGGCCGGCACGTACCAACCGCCGCCGTGGTCCGTCTCCTCCACCAGCAGGAAGCGGTCGTCCCGGCGCACCAGCACCAGCGCGTAGAACCAGGCAGGCATGGGCTCGCGCGTGCGCGAGGGGCGCGGCGGGACGCTGTCGTTCACGCGGGGTCGCCTTCCAGTTCGATCACGGCCAGTGCGACGCCGGCCTCGGTGCAGGCCGCGCGCATCACCTCGAGGTACGGACCCACCTGCGGCACGCGCGCGACCGCGGCGGTGTGGTACTCGACCGCCGTCACGCCCAGCGCGCGCAGGCCGTGCGCCACGGTGGTCGTCATCGCCGGCACTTCCGCGGGCGACAGCAGGTGGTCGTACCATGGAATCGGTTCGTCGCTGGCCAGCAGGCCGAAGCGCCCCGACAGGATATGCAGCGGCGTCCCCTCCGCCACGCCGCGCCGGTGCAGCGCCCGCAGGCGCTCGCTGTCGTAGCGCTGCACGGCCGCCAGCGGCACCTCGTCACGGCTCTTCTGGGCGCTGCAGTACGAGCACAGGATCCTCATCGGCCACCTCCCGCAAGGCGATGCACGACAGGATCGTAGCGCGTTTCGCGCCCGCGATGCAACCGCCCGCGCCCCCGCCGGGCAGTGAAAACAGGCCAGTTCCCCCTTGCGAAAGGCCACCGGACGGAACGACAATGTGCTGTCGGAACCGTGGAAACTCGCCACCGGAAAACCGGTCCTTCAAGGGGGAACGTGATGAAGATGGGTCGTGTGGTTTTCTTTATGGCCGTGCTGGCGGGCCTGACGCTTGCGAGCGCGTCCGCGCAGGCCATCGAAAAAGGCACGGGAGAACTAGGCATTTTCGAGCGCGTGTCGTTCTTCGACCCGGCGCTCAATCTGCGTGACTGGGGCGGCCTCGGCCTGCGCGCCGGCTACTTCTTCCACGAAAACCTCGAGCTCGAGGCCGACCTCTCGCGCACGGCCACCGACGGCCAGTTCGGCGACCTGCGCCGCGACGTGCTGGTGAACCCGTTCCATGCGCGCGTCGTCTGGAACCGCCCGTACGGCGAGAAGACGCACCTGCTGCTCGGTGCCGGCTATGTGCACACCGAGTACGGCGACGAGGTCGACGGCCACGGCGACGGCGCCGGCGCCCTGGTCGGCTTCCGCTACCAGGCCGGCAAGAAGCTGTCGTTCCGCTTCGAGGGCACGGCCGACTACTACGCCGACACCGACTTCACCAACAAGGACGACCACGTCGACTACGGCGTGCAGTTCGGCTTCAGCGGCCTGTTCGGCGGCGGCCCGCGCGACGCCGACAAGGACGGCGTCATCGACAGCCTGGACAAGTGCCCCGGCACGCCCCTGGGCGAGAAGGTGGACGCCACCGGCTGCCCGCTGCCCAAGGACAGCGACGGCGACGGCGTCCTGGACAACAAGGACCAGTGCCCCGACACGCCGAAGGGCGACAAGGTCGACGCGAGCGGCTGCCCGCTGCCCAAGGACAGCGACGGCGACGGCGTCACCGACGACCTCGACAAGTGCCCGGCCACGCCGCGCAGCGAGAAGGTCGACAAGCACGGCTGCCCGCTGCCCAAGGACAGCGACGGCGACGGCGTCACCGACGACCTCGACAAGTGCCCCGGCACCGCCGCCGGCACCAAGGTCGACCGCAACGGCTGCCCGCAGCTGTTCGACGAGACGAAGGCCTCCTTCGTGCTCGAGGGCGTCAACTTCGCCTCCGGCAAGGCCGACCTGACGCCCGAGGCCCGCGAGGTCCTCGACCGCGTCGTGACCAGCCTGGCCGCCTACCCGGAGATCCGGGTCGAGGTCGCCGGCCACACCGACAACAAGGGCTCGCGCGCGCTCAACACGCGCCTGTCCCAGAAGCGCGCCGACGCGGTGAAGAACTACCTGGCCGGCGCGGGCATCTCGCCCGAGCGCCTGGTCGCCAAGGGCTACGGGCCGGACAAGCCCATCGCCACGAACGACACCGAAGAGGGTCGCGCCCAGAACCGCCGCACCGAGCTGAAGAAGCTCAACTAGCCCGCGGCATGGCATGACGCACGGCGAGGCGGTCCCACGCGGGGCCGCCTCGCTTGCCGAC
>CAINDZ010000506.1 GCA_903847545.1 uncultured bacterium
ACCTGAAGGTCTACACGGAGGAGACCAACCTGCGGGCGACCATCCTGGTCGACTGCTCGGCCAGCATGGACTTCACCAGCGACAAGGCGCGCCCGGCGAAGAAGCAATATGCCGCGTACCTGGCCGCCGCCCTCAGCTACCTGCTCCTGCGCCAGAACGACGCCGTTGGCCTGATGACCTTCGACGGCGCTCCCCTCGACTCGGTGCCGGCGCGCTCGCTGCGCCGCCAGCTGTTCCAGGTCCTGAAGGTGCTGGACCGCCTGCCGGCCGGCACGGGCACCGACCTCGGCGCGGTCCTTCACCAGGTGGCCGAGCGCGTGCCGCGCCGCGGCCTGGTCGTGTTGATGAGCGACCTGATGGACGACCCCGAGCGCATCATCGCCGGCCTGAAGCACTTCCGGCACCGCGGGCACGAGGTGATCGTCTTCCAGATCCTGGACCCGCGGGAGGTGGACCTCGATTACGGGGGCGAGGTCGAGTTCGAGTCGCTCGAGGAGCCGGGACGGCGCGTGCGCCTGGAGCCCGCGCACATGCGCGCGGCGTACGGCGAGCGCTTCGACGCCTGGCGCGATCACCTGCGCCGCGAGTGCCGGCGGCAGCGCGTCGACCTGGTCGAGATCACCACCGACACGCCCTTCGCCCGCGGGCTGGGCGCCTACCTCCGCAAGCGCCGGCGGCTGTACTGATGCCGTTGTCCTTCCTGCATCCGGGCCTCCTCTTCGGCGCCGCGGCCGCGGCGCTGCCCGTGATCCTGCACTTCCTCAGCCGGCGCCGGGCTCGCAAGGTCGCCTTCAGCGACCTGCGCTTCCTCGAGCAGGCGCAGTCGCGACAGGCGCGCTCCCTGGGTGCGCGGCGCTGGCTGCTCCTGCTGCTGCGCGTGCTGGCCCTGCTCGCGGTGGTGGCCGGCGCCGCCGGGCCGCGTTGGGGGGGATTGCCCGAGGCGACCGGCGGCGGCTCGTACCTGTTCGTCCTGGACGCCAGCGCCAGCAGCCAGGCCCGGCGCGGGCCCGCGACCGTGTTCGAGGCCGCGCGCGCGGATGTCGGCAGCCTCGTCCGCCAGCTGCCGCCCGGCTCGTCGGTCCAGGTCATCGTGGCCGGCGGTCGCACGCAGGCGCTCTTCGGCGACTGGCTGCCGGCCGGCGACGCGGTGGTGGCCGCGCTGGCGCCGCTGGCGGCGACCGACGGCGGCTTCGACCTCGACGCCGTGCTGCGCGAGGCGACGCGCCAGGTGGCGCGCGCGCCGGGCGCGCCCGTGGACATCGTCCTGGTCGGCGACCTGCAGGCCGTGCCCGCGTCGCCGTCGTGGCCGGAGGCTTCGGCCGCCCTGGTGCGCGCGCGCGCCGTCCGCTTCATGCTGAGGGAGGTGTCGGCCGACCGCGGCGAGGTCGGCGGCGTCGTCGACGTCCAGGCGCCCCAGCGGGCCCTGCGCCCCGGGGAGACCACCTCCGTGCGCGCCACGGTCGTGGCGGTGCGTCCCGGGCAGTCGTTCACGCTCGAGTTGGACGGCCGGCCGGTGGCCGAGGCCGCAGCCGGCAGCGGCACCGCCGGCCCGGCCAACCTGGAGTTCGCCCTGTCGGTGCCGCCGCCCGGCCTGCATGCCGGCTGGGTGCGCACGGACAGCGATGCGCTCCCGGCCGACGACCGGCGGCCGTTCGTGCTGGCGGTGCCGCCGCGGCTGCCGGTGCTCGTCGTCCACGGCGCGGACCGGCCCGGCGACGGCGCCGCCGGAAGGGGCGGCTGGCGATACCTCGTCGAGGC
>CAINDZ010000507.1 GCA_903847545.1 uncultured bacterium
CGCCGCTGCCGCTGCCGGACTGCGTGCGCGCGGTGGCCACCGGCGTCCAGGCGCCGCCGCCCACCGACACCTGCAGTTGCACGCCGTCGTAGTTCGTCTCCAGCGCCCACGTCGCGCGCCAGCTGACCGTGCCGGTCACCAGGCCGGACAGGTCCGCGCCCGCGCTCATCGTGCAGGACTTCGTCAGGTTGCCGGTGTAGTTGCCAGAGGGGCTGTCGGTCATCGCCCAGGTCGTGCCGTCGGCGCCCGGCGAGCCCAGCGCCCAGGTGCCGGTCCAGCCCGTGGTCGCGCCGGTGTCGAAGTTCGTCGAGAACGGGGTGATCGCCACGGCCTGCGGCAGGTACACGGTCGGCGCCGTGACCGAGGCCGCATCGACGGTCACGACCTTCGAGACGGGCGTGCGCCCGGCGGCCGAGAAGGCCAGCCGGTACGTGCCGTAGTCCAGGGCGTTGACCGCGTACGCGCCGTCGGCGCCACTGGTCACGGTGGTCACCAGCGCGTTCAGCGGCTGCGTGTAGACGTTCACCTGCGTGGCCAGCGGCGCGCCGCCGACGGCCAGCGTCGTGCCGGCGAGGTTCCCGCGCATCGTCGGCTGCAGTTGCACGTTCAGCACCGTGGGCGTGCCCCAGGTGGTGGCGACGCCGTTGATCGTCTGGGAGATGTAGCCCGGCGCGCTGAACGTCAGCTGATAGGTGCCGGTGGCCAGCAGCTTGTAGTAGTCGCCGTGGGCCGGGTCGGTGCGCACGGTCTTGTTGTTGCCGGTCACGGCCACGGTCGCGGCCAGCGGCAGGCCCGTGTCGGCCCCGGTGACCACGCCGTTGACGCCGTAGCGCGCCGTCTTGACGTAGTGCATCAGGCTCTCGCGGTTGTCGTTCCAGAACGTGGTCAGCGTGCCGGTGGACGGCCACTTCGTCGTCGACACCTCGATCGTCGCGTCGATGCACCCGGTCTGGTCGTAGCTCCAGTCCTGCAATGTCCCGTACGCCACGTACCAGTCGAACCCGTTGGTGATGCCCTGCGTGAAGGCGCCGTTGTACATCGGCGTGTTGTAGGTCGAGTACTCCAGGCTCATCTTGCGCAGCGCGGCGTCGTCGGGCGTCAGCGTGGGGGTGTAGTCCCACAGGTAGTTCACCACAAGGGCGCCGCCGTGGTAGTTCTCGCTGATCGCGAAGTGGTGGGCGTTCGCGTACGCCATGAAGGCCAGGTTCTCGGTCTCGGTCACCGGGTCGGTGCCCGCCGGCAGCGGGAAGTTCCGGTTCAGGTCGACGCCGTTGGCGTTGTAGCGCTGCGCCAGGTAGGTGCCGTCCGGGTTGTAGCTGGGCGTGATGTGGATCTCGTAGTTGTTCACCAGGTTGGTCACGTCCTCGCGGCCGGCCACGCCGTAGTTCGACAGCAGGTAGTTGGCGAAGTCCAGCAGCAGGACCATGCCCGTCACCTCGTCGCCGTGCATGCTCGAGCTCAGCCGCACCTCGGGCTCGGCCTCGGTGTTGTTCACGTCGTCGCTGATGACCAGGCCCCACAGCGCGCGGCCCTGCACGCTGGTGCCGTACTGGAAGGTCCGCGCGCGCGTCGGGTGCGCCGCCGCGAAGTC
>CAINDZ010000508.1 GCA_903847545.1 uncultured bacterium
CGCCGTCGTTCAGGCAGAGCCGGTCGCGGCCCTGGAGAATGCTCACGTAGGCATCGAGGTCGCCGTCCCCGTCGGCATCCAGGAGGTCGATGTCCTCGGCGTTATCGCCGCCCATCGCGCCGAGGCCCGATTGCCGCGTCCAGGACACCAGCCGCTGGTCGTGCATGTTCCGCAGGAGGCGGCACCCGTCGTACATCGTCGACAGGACCACATCCTCCCGCCCGTCGGCGTTCAGGTCGGCGAGCGCCACTCCCATCTTGTAGGCCAGGTCCCCCCGGCTCGTGGCCTTGTTGTCCTCGAGGCCGAGCGACGCGCAGAGCGCCGGCCAGGCCGCGATGCGCTCCCGCGATCCGGTCGGGACCACGACGTCGATCGTCGTGTGCCGGCTCAGGTAGATGTTCTCCCGCCCCATGAGCTCGAGAACGCCGACGCCGTAGACCGGTTGCGCCGGCACCGAACCCTCGGCAATCCATTCCGGAATCAGGTTGAGCGACCAGTTGAGCGGCTTGTCGATCGGGGCATCGTCGTCGTCGTAGCGCCAAAGGCCGGACTCGGCCACGACCCAGAGATGGCCGTTGCACCAGCAGCAGTACAGGGGCAGGAACGGGACCTCGCCGCCGTCGGTGATGCTGTCGTCGACGGCATGCACCATGCGCCGCCCGATGAACGCCCACGCCGAACGCCGCGACTCCACGGCAATGATGGCCGACTTCATGTCGATCCATGGTTCGGCGACGCCCGGCCTGTCGATCCACACACGGGTCAACCGGGTGCCCACGTTCAGGATCGCGGCCTCCTCGTCGGCGTAGAGCAGGTTCGCCGTCGGCCGCTGCTGAGTCGCCAGCAGCGTGCGCCAGACCCCGTCGCGGCGCACGACGATGCGGGCATCGCCGCGGGCCTGCGCCCGCGCCCAGATCAGGCCCCTCCCGGCGCAGATGATCGGGTCGCAATGCAGGGGAACCGGCAGGACTTCCTTGATCCAGCGGCGCCCCTCCAGCCGGAACACCTCACCGCGTTCGCCGCCCAGCCACACCTGCCCGCCGTCATCGACGGCCAGGCCGCGCAACATGCCGTACGCCGTCGGAACCGGCAGCTCCTCCCACACCGCCCCCGCGCCGACGCCGCGGCGGAACACCGAACTGGGCCCCCCGCGCTGGTCCTCGCACGCAACGTAGATGGTGTCGCCGGGCGCCACGACCAAGGCCACGGCGCCATACCCGATCGGCGGCGCGATGTTGGTCCAGTCGCTCGCGCGGATCGTGCCGGTGACGGACGCGGCGCCGGGAAGCACGCACACGTACGAGTGCGGCGAAAACGCCCACACGCGACCGCTGCTGTCGATGACCGGATTGTTGATGATCGGGGAGGACAGGTTCTGCCAGGACGCCCGCGTGACCGCCGGCACGGCGAGCAGCGCGGTCGCGACGAGCGCCGCCAGACCGACGGAAACGGCCATGTGCCGCCGCGGAGTCAACCCGGTCTCCGCCTTTCGCGCACCGGGGCCGGCCCAAGGGCAGGTGGTGCCACGGTGGGATTCATGAACTAACGCTTCGCAATCATGGCGCCCGGAAGGACATGGCCGCCTTGCCGTGGCAGAAGTGTACTATAAGGAGGGAGTGATGGGTATGGGATCTCTGCTCGCCGCGGCGCCCCCGACAGGGCGCCCGCGGCGTGTCCGGGTTCACGGACTGATGTCCGCGCCTACGGACGGGCGGGGCGCATCCCCATGCGCCCGGGCTGCCCGGCCATCGCGTGACCGCCGGCCG
>CAINDZ010000509.1 GCA_903847545.1 uncultured bacterium
CGCCGACCCTGCGTCCCTGACCTCGCGCCACAAGAACCTCGGCCGCACCTTCCTGGGCCTGCCCACCGAATGCGCCGCCTGCCATGGCGACCACCACCGCGGACAACTGAAGACCGACGGCAAGGTGCGCGCCTGCACGGCATGCCACGACACCGCCCGCTGGAAGCCGGTGGCGACGTTCGACCACGCGAAGTCGGCGTTCCCGCTGACCGGCCGCCACCTGCAGGTCGCCTGCGCCAAGTGCCACCCGCCGCTGCCGGCGCTGGCGACCGAGCGCGACCAGGCGCCCACCGCGAAGTACGTGCCCGTGGCCCACGGCAACTGCACCGACTGCCACCAGGACAAGCACGTCGGACAGTTGGGCCCCGAGTGCACCAAGTGCCACGTCACCGACGGCTGGAAGATCATCAACGGCGGCGGCTTCGACCACGCGAAGACGAAGTACCCGCTGCTCGGGCGGCATGCGAAGGTCACGTGCGGCGACTGCCATGGCGGGGGCCGCAAGAAGCCGCCGTTCGCGGCGTGCCGCGACTGCCACCGCGACGCCCACGACGGCGACAAGCGCGGGCGCCCCGCGTGGCTGGCCTGCGAGACCTGCCACACCGTCGACGGCTTCCGACCCGCGCGCTTCGGGCTGGAGCAGCACGCCAAGTCGGCCTACCCGCTGCAGGGCGCGCACCAGGCCGTGCCGTGCCTGCTTTGTCACAAGCCGCTGGCCGGGGCCGCGGCGGCGAAGGCGCCCTACGCGTCCTCGCCGGAACTGAAGCCGGCGGCCGCGCGCTGCACCGATTGCCACCGCGACCCGCACCTGGGCCAGGGCGACCGCTTCGCGGTCGACGCGAACGCCGGCGCCTGCGCGGCCTGCCACAACCAGGACAGCTGGCGCAAGGTGGCGTTCGACCACGGCCGCGCCGAGTTCAAGCTGGACGGGCGGCACCTGAAGGTGGCCTGCACGACGTGCCACAAGCCCGTCGCCGCCACGAAGAAGGACCCGAAGGCGCTGCCGTTCAAGGTGGCCGCGAAGCACTGCGCGGCCTGCCACAAGGATGTCCACAAGGGCCAGTTCGACGATCGTCCGTTCGCGGGCACGACGTCCGCGGACTGCGCGCGCTGCCACGTGACGACCGACTGGCTGGCCGAGAAGTTCGACCACGAGAAGGACAGTCGCTTCGCTCTGCGCGGGGGCCACGAGAAGGTCGCCTGCGCCAAGTGCCACCTGCCGGTGCCGGGTGACGGCCCGCGCCTGCTGCACTTCAAACCGTTGCCTGTCGATTGCCGCGCCTGCCACGCGAACCCGCCGGCAGGCCAGAAAGGCCAGTCATGACCCGCACGCTTCATTCGGGACGCAGGGGATGGGCGGCACTGCTGGCGCTGGCGGTCCTGGTGTCGGCCGGGTCCGCTTTCGCGGCGCCCAAGGCGGCACCCAAGAAGGCACCCGCGAAGGAATCGGCGCCGGCGAAGGCGACGCCAGCGGCCCCCGCCCCCGCCGAGGCCCCGGCGCCGCGCGCGGGCAATCCCCACGGCAACATGTCGCTGGACTGTCGCCTGTGCCACAACGCGCAGGACATCACGAACACCAGCGCCATCAACTTCGACCACTCCGCCACGGGCTTCGTGCTCGAGGGCCAGCACGCGCGCGTGGCCTGTCGCGACTGCCATCGCCAGCCGCAGTTCGCGAACATCGGCACGCGCTGCTCGGACTGCCACCAGGACGCGCACCAGGCGAGGCTGGGCCCCGTCTGTGAGCAGTGCCACACGCCCGCCGGCTGGGTCGAGCGCACGCGCGCCCAGCGCGACCATGACGCCACGCGGTTGCCGCTGGTCGGCGCCCACGCCAAGGTGGACTGCGACGCCTGCCACACCGGGGCCGTCAACGGCACCTACGTCGGCACCTCGTTCGAGTGCTACGCCTGCCACCAGGCCGACTTCGAGTCCTCGCGCAACCCCGACCATCGCGCGGCCGGCTTCACCACCGACTGTAACCGTTGTCACGGCGTGTTCTCGGCGACCTGGGGCCGGGGCGACTTCGTGCATCCGCAGAGCTTCCCGCTGACCGGCGCGCACGGCACGCTGGCCTGCGCGGCCTGCCACACCGTCGGGTTCCAGGGCACGGCCACGGACTGCTATGCCTGCCACCAACCGCAGTACGACGC
>CAINDZ010000510.1 GCA_903847545.1 uncultured bacterium
GTGTGCATCAAGGCGCCGAACCTGTTCGGGATGGTGTGGGGGCGCGACGAGGGTCTCTACGCGCGCAACCTCAGCCTGTTCGTGCTGCCGTTGCTGGCGGGCTTCTTCGCCTGGAAGCGGCAGCTGGCCCCGCGCACGATGCGCTGGCTGGCCGGCGGCTTCGTCGCCGCGGCGGTGGTCGTCAACGTGCAGCCGTTCGTGAAGCTGGGCTCGACCGAGGTGCTGGCCGCGCTGCACCTGCCGATCGCGCTGTGGCTGCTGGTGGGCATCGCCTATGCGGGCGGGCGCTGGGCGCAGGCCGCCGGGCGCATGGACTTCATCCGCTTCTCGGGCGAGCTGTTCATCTACTACGCGCTGATCGCGCTGGGTGGCGGCGTGTTCACGGCGTTCATGATCATGATCTTCCAGGCCATCGGCGTGAAGGTCGAGTCGCTCTTCCAGGCATGGCTTCTGCCGTGCGGCGCCATCGGCGCGGTCATCGTCGCCTCGTGGCTGGTGGAGGCCAAGCAGAGCGTCATCGAGAACATGGCGCCGGTGCTGACGCGCCTGTTCACGCCGCTGTTCGCCGCGATGCTGCTGGCGTTCCTGGTCACCGTCCTGCTGACCGGGCGCGCGGTCGACGTGCAGCGCGAGGTGCTCATCGCGTTCGACCTGCTGCTGGTCGTCGTGCTTGGCCTGGTGCTGTACGCGGTGTCGGCGCGCGACCACCAGGCGCCGCCCGGCGTGTTCGACGTGCTGCAGGTGGTGCTGCTGGCCAGTGCGTTGGCGGCCGACGCGGTTGCGCTGTGGGCCATCGCCGCGCGCATCTCCGAGTTCGGCTTCACGCCGAATCGCGTGGCCGCGCTGGGCGAGAACGTGATCCTGCTGGTGAACCTCGCGTGGTCGACCGTGCTCTACGTGCGCTTCCTGCGCGGGCGCGGCGCGTTCGCGCGGCTCGAGAAGTGGCAGGTGGACTACCTGCCCGTGTACGCGGGATGGGCGGCGCTGGTCGTCATCGCGTTCCCGCCGCTGTTCGGGTACAAGTGAGGGTCGCCGCGCGCGGCGCCGGCCTCAGCCGCGCACGCGGTGCGGCATCGTCTCGGGGACGACCAGCGACAACTCGACGAAGCCGCGGTACTCGCCGTCCTCGTACCACGGCGACTGGTGGATCAGCTTGCGCACGCCGTTCTTCTCGATGGTGTACGAGTTCGGCGTGCGCGCGGCCAGCATGCCCGCCAGTTGCGTGCGCGAGGGCTCGGGGTGGCAGTCCAGGACGTTGCGCCCGATGAGTTCTGCTCCGCCGTCGGCGGCAAACGTCGCGATCGCCCGGTCGTTCATCTCGAGGATGATGCCGTCGGGGTCGCAGACGGTGATGGCGGCCGGGAATTCGCGGATCCAGGTGTGTGGCTTCAAGACGTGCTCCCTTGCGGGGTTGGGTTGCGGGGACCGGGGCACTCTACCACGGGTGGTGTGGGGATGCCCACCGGCACACTTCAGGAAGTGTAACAGTGGGTTATTGGCGTGTAAGTGATTGCAATATAAAAGATTAAGCGAAGACTCGAATTCGGGGCGACCTGTGAGAATTTTGCCAATCGAACGTTATCTTGCAAAAACACACAGTATCGGGTATCCTCAAGGGCGACAATCCGCCTCCAAATTCACATGAGGAGCTGCCCGATGTTCCGTCGCCCGACATCCCGCTGCCTGACCGTCTGCCTGTCGCTGACCCTCGCATTGTCGACCGCCGCGCCGAGCTTCGCCGCGAAGAAGGCGCTGTTCGACAACACCCACCAGCAGACGGCCGGCAACGCCGACTGGATCATCGACACCGGGCAGCCGCTGCCCGTGCCGGCCCAGAGCACCATCAAGCCGGGCACGGCGCGCACCGTGTGGCTGGGCGCCATCTCCTCGTGGGCGGTCGACCTGGTGAAGCGCGGCTACGAGGTGGCGACGCTGACGACGGCGTACGGCATCACCTACGGCAACGCGAGCAACGCCTACGACCTGTCGAAGTACGACGTGTTCATCGTCGACGAGCCGAACACGCGCTTCACGCGCGCCGAGTCGACCGCGATCTTCAACTACGTGCGCGACGGCGGCGGCCTGGTCGCGGTCAGCGACCACGCGGTGTCCGACCGCAACGGCGACGGCGTCGACTCGCCCAAGGCCTGGGGCCGCCTGGACCGCCTGCACCTGTTCGGCGCCCACTTCGACAGCACGGGCGAGGGCACCAGCGCCACCAACAACTTCGTCGAGGACAGCTACAAC
>CAINDZ010000511.1 GCA_903847545.1 uncultured bacterium
CGGGGCAGTCGTGGATGGCGCGGAACATCGCGCCCAGGTGCGTGGCTGCCGCCAGGTTGGCGGCGGGCTCGGCGCGGCCGGCCTCGGCCATCTCGCCCAGGTGGGCGCCCGCGCAGAAGACCTTGCCGCCGGCGCGCAGCACGACCGCGCGCGGCCGTCGCGAGCCGCCCGGGCCGATGTCCGGCCGTGCGGCCGCCGCCTCGGCCGGCGACAGCGGCGGCAGCTGCGCCAGCCCGGTGAACAGGCCGTGCAGCGAGGCGACCATCGCCGCGGACAGCGCGTGGCGCGACGGCGCGTCGTCCAGGGTGACGACCAGCACCGGCCCGACGGGAAGCTGGCGAAGGGACATGCGCGGCGCTCCTACATCCGGAAGATGCCGTAACGGACCGGCGGGATGGGTGCGTTCAGCGACATCGCCAGGCCCAGCCCCAGCACGTCGCGCGTGGAGACGGGGTCGATGACGCCGTCGTCCCACAGGCGCGCGCTGCTGTAGTAGGCGTGGCCCTCCTGCTCGTACTTGGCGAGGATGGGCGCGGTGATGGCCTTCTCGCCCTCGGCGTCGAGCGCCTGCCCGGCGCGCGCGAGCTGGTCCTTCTTGACCGTCAGCATGACGCCCGCGGCCTGCTCGCCGCCCATCACCGAGATCTTGGCCTGCGGCCACATGAACAGGAGCCGCGGCTGGTAGGCCCGCCCGCACATGCCGTAGTTGCCGGCGCCGTAGCTGCCGCCGACGATGACCGTGAACTTGGGCACGGTGCTGTTGCTGACGGCGTTGACCATCTTGGCGCCGTCCTTGGCGATGCCGCCGTGCTCGTACTGCCGGCCGATCATGAAGCCGGTGACGTTCTGCAGGAAGACCAGCGGGATCGAGCGCGCGTTGCACAGCTCGATGAAGTGGGTCGCCTTCAGCGCCTCGGCGCTGAACAGGATCCCGTTGTTGGCGATGATGCCGACGGTGTAGCCGTGCAGGTGGGCGAAGCCGCAGACCAGCGTGGTGCCGTAGCGCGGCTTGAACTCGTGCAGGCGGCTGCCGTCGACCATGCGCGCGATGACCTCGCGGATGTCGAACGGGATGCGCGGGTCGTGGCTGACCGCGCCGTACAGCTCGTCGGGGTCGTAGTGCGGGTCCTCGGGGGCCGCGCACGGCGTGCGGGCGGTCTGCACCGGGCCAAGGTTCTCGATGGCGTCGCGCAGGATCTGCAGGGCGTGCGCGTCGTCGTTGGCCAGGTGGTCGGCCACGCCGCTGATGCGCGTGTGCACGTCGCCGCCGCCCAGTTCCTCGGCCGTCACCTCCTCGCCGGTGGCCGCCTTCACCAGCGGCGGCCCGCCCAGGAAGATGGTGCCCTGCTCCTTGACGATGACGACCTCGTCGCTCATCGCCGGGACGTAGGCGCCGCCCGCCGTGCACGAGCCCATGACGGCGCTCAGCTGCGGCAGTCCCATCGCGCTCATCTGCGCCTGGTTGTAGAAGATGCGCCCGAAGTGGTCGCGATCCGGGAAGACGTCCGCCTGCAGGGGCAGGAAGGCGCCGCCCGAGTCGACCAGGTACACGCACGGCAAGCGGTTCTCGCGCGCGACGTCCTGCGCGCGCAGGTGCTTCTTCACCGTGAGCGGCAGGTAGCTGCCGCCCTTCACAGTGGCGTCGTTGGCGATGATCATCACCTGGCGGCCATGCACGCGCCCGACGCCGGTGACGACGCCGGCGGCCGGCGCCTCGCCGTCGTACAGTCCGTGCGCCGCCAGGGGCGACAGTTCCAGGAAGGGCGAACCGGGATCGAGCAGCGCCTCGATGCGGTCCCGCACGAGCATCTTCTTCTGCTCGAGGTGCCGCTGGCGGGCGCGCGCCCCGCCGCCCTCGGCCACCTGCGCGTGCAGGGCGGCCAGGTCGGCGGCGCGCTGGCGGTTGATGCGGTCGTTCTCCCGGAAGACCGCGTCGTTCCTGCTGAGCCGACTGGCGATCCGCTTCATCCGCCCTCCCCTGGACTGTTGCCGCATTGGCCTACTGGCCGGCCTTCTGCTGCGCCACGCCCTTCAGCTTGTCGTTGGCCATGATGGCCAGCTCGACGCGCCGGTTCGCCTGGCGTCCCGCCTCGGTCTCGTTGTCGGCGACCGGCTGCGACTCGCCGTAGCCCATGATCGTGAAGCGCGTGGCGTCGACCTGCAGGCCCTGCAGGTAGTTCGCCACCGACTGCGCGCGGTTGCGCGACAGCGTCAGGTTCGACTCGTCGGAACCCGTCGCGTCCGTGTGGCCCTCGATCAGCACCGCGGTGTCGGGGTACTTGTTGAGGATGGTCGCGAGGTCGGACAGGTTCGCCTTGGCAGGCGCCTGCAGGTCGCTCTTGCCGACCGCGAAGAGGATGCCCGAGTCGAAGGTGATCTTGATGCCTTCGCCGACGCGCTCGACGTGCGCGCCCTCGAGATCGCGCTCGATCTCGGCGGCCTGCTTGTCCATGTAGTTGCCGATGTACGCGCCGGCCGCCCCGCCGACCGCGGCGCCGAGGATGGCCCCGAGCGCGGTGTTGCCGGCCTGCTTGCCGATGACGGCGCCGAGGACGGCGCCCGAGCC
>CAINDZ010000512.1 GCA_903847545.1 uncultured bacterium
CAGCGGGTCGGCGAGAAACAGGACCAGGCCCGCGACCGCCGTCAGGATCGGAATCGCCCAGCCCGGATGGGGTTTTGGCCTTCTCACAGGAAGTCCTCCAGTGATCGAAGTTGAGAGTTGGGGGCGCCGGTGGAGCGCGACGCGCGCCTTCCCGCCCGAGGAGGGAGGCAGGGCCCGCTGCACGTCTCACGCGGTGGCAAGCATAAACCCGGAATGGCCCTCGGGGCGGGCGGCGAAGGCGAAGCGGTCTTTGCGACGGCCCCGCTTTTGCGAAGTGCGGCGGTATACAATTCGCCAATTTCCCGCCAGGGGTGGTCGGGGCCAATGGGTTGGCGCGGAGGTCACGCGGCGACTCTCATGGCTCCCCTCTCCCGCAGGCGGGAGAGGGGCAGGGGCAGGGGGAGAGGGCTGGGGAAGGGGAGAGGGGATCGCCCCCGCCCCGCCCTCACCCACGCCCTCGCCGCTCAGGGGGCGCCTTCCCTCCACTCACGGACGTCTGGCTGACACGACAGTAAAGAACCGCTTACATCTCATTTTCCTGGATATTGCTGATGCAGAAGCCGCCCATTGCCGAAGGCCTCCGTCCCGCGCTCGTCTGCCTGACCTGCCTGCTCGCTGCCGGGGCCTCGCAGGCCCACGCGGCCGACCCTGCCGAGCCCCGCTTCGATATTCGCCGCTATGCGGTGGCGGGCAACAGCGTTCTGCCGGCGGCCGAGGTTGAAGCCCTGCTGGCGGCCTACGCGGGCAGCGGACGGCAGCTCGACGACATCGAATCCGCGCGCCAGGCCCTCACCGGCCTGTATGCCCGCCACGGCTACACCACTGTCCTGGTCGAGTTGCCCGAGCAGGATATCAGCGACGGCACCGTCCGGTTGCAGGTCCGCGAACTCCGTATCGGCCAGATCAGGGTTCTCGCCGCCCGGCATCACGGCGACGGCAACGTCCGCCACAGCCTGCCGGGCCTCGTGGAGGGCCAGGTCCCCAATACCATCGAGCTTGCCGAGAGCCTCCGGCTCGCCAACGAGAACCCGAGCAAGCGTACCCAGTTTCTGTTCAAGCCCACCGACGACGCCGCCCGCATCGACGCCCTCCTCAGGATCGAGGACGAATCGCCGGTCAAGACCTACGTCACCCTCGACGACAGCGGCACCGCCGCGACCGGCCGCAGCCGTCTCGGGATCGGCTACCAGCATGCCAACCTGTTCGACCGCGACCACGTCCTCACCCTCCAGGCGATCGGCTCGCCCGAGAAGGCCGACGCCGTCGCCATCCTCGGCGCCGGCTACCGCCTCCCGCTCTACCGCAGCGCCGACAGCCTCGACTTCTACGCCGGCTATTCCGACGTCAGTTCCGGCTCCCTCCCCGGGGTGGCCAACGTCAGCGGCAAGGGCGCCATCCTGGGCGGCCACTACACCTACAACCTGGCCAAGACCAGCGCCTTCGAGCATCGCCTCACCGCCGGCCTCGACTACCGCGCCTACCAGAACGACATTGACAGCAACGGCACCCAGCTCGGCCACGACGTCACCGTGCACCCCGTCGTGCTCGGCTACGCCGGCCAGTGGCAGGGCCGCACCGCCGAGGCCGGCTGGAGCGTCAGCTACAGCCACAACCTCCCGGGCGGCGCGAAGGGGACCGACAGCGACTTCCAGGCCGCCCGCACCGGTGCCGACGCCAATTACCAGCTCCTCCGCCTCAACGCCCACTACAGCCAGTCGTTCGCCAAGGACTGGCAGGTCCGCCTCGGCCTCGACGCCCAATACACCGACCAGCCGCTGGTTTCCGGCGAACAGTTCGGCCTCGGCGGGCGCGATTCGGTGCGCGGCTTCGGCGAGCGGGCGGTGAATTTCGACCGCGGCCTGCGGCTCGGGGTCGAAGTCTTCACCCCCGACTACGGCGGTTCTCTGCCGATCGACGGCGCCAACCTGCGCCTCTCCGCCTTCCTCGAAGGCGGCCGCGGGCTCGACGCCGCGCCGGTCATGAACCCCGCAGAAACGATCGGCAGCGCCGGCCTCGGCCTGCGCCTCGGCTGGCAGAAGGCCCTGAGCCTGCGGATCGACTACGGCCGCGTCATCAACGGCGACGGCGAACGCGACCAGGGCGACGGCCGCTTCCACGCCAGCCTGGCCTACACCTTCTAAGCGCAAGCACTTACCGACAGGGACCATCGATCATGAACAAGGGTCGCTTCCGCCTCGTCTTCAGTAAAATCCTGGGCATCCTCGTCCCCCGCGAGGAGATCGCCACCGCCCAGGGCAAGACCGCCGGAGGGGAAACCCGGGCGCTCGCCGCCACCGCCCATCGCGGTGGCCCGGGGTTCACGCTCAGATCCCTGGCGGTCGCCCTGGCCTGCACCTGCGCCCCCGCGTTCGCGAACCCGACCGCCCCCAGCGTCGCGCACGGCAGCGCCAGCTTCCAGACCAGCGGCAACACCCTGACGGTGACCAACAGCCCCAACGCCATCATCAACTGGGGCCAGTTCAACATCGGCCGCGACGAAGTCACCCGGTTCGTCCAGCAGAGCGCCTCGAGCGCGGTGCTCAACCGCGTGGTCGGCCAGGACCCGAGCAGGATTCTCGGGCAACTGCAGTCGAACGGCCGGGTCTTCCTGATCAACCCGAACGGCATCGTCTTCGGCCAGGGCAGCCGGATCGACACGGCCGGCCTGATCGCCTCCACCCTGAACCTGAGCGACGCCGACTTCCTGGCCGGGCGGCTCAACTTCACCGGCACCGGCCTGGAAGGCCGGCTCAGGAACGACGGCACGATCACCACCCCGTCCGGCGGCTTCGTCTACCTGATCGCGCCGGACGTCGAGAACACCGGCCTGGTCCACAGCCCCAACGGCGACGTCATCCTCGCCGCCGGCCACACGGTGGAGATCGCCGACGGGCTGAACCCGGCGATGCGGGTGCAGTACACCGCCCCGGACGGGCAGGCGGTCAACCTCGGCCAGGTCATCGCCGAGGGCGGCAGCATTGGTCTCTACGCCCATTCCATCACCCAGGCCGGCACCCTCAGCACCAAATCCGTCGTCGCCGAGGGCGGACGGATCCTGATCAAGGCGAAGAAATCCATCACCCTCGCCGAGGGCAGCGTCACCGACGCCAGCGCCGCCACCCCACTCCCCTCCCCCCAGGGGGGAGGGGCCGCGGGAGAGGGTGAAGCCCCCCCTCCCGCACACGGCGGCCAAGTCACCATCACCTCCGGCGAGACCACCACCGTACAGGCGAACGCCCTGATCCAGGCGAATGCCGGACAAACCGGTGATGGAGGCAAGGTCACCGTCTGGTCGGAGGGCGCCACCCAATTCGACGGCTACATCGAGGCCCGGGGCGGTACAGAATCGGGCAACGGTGGTTTTGCTGAAGTCTCTGGGCTGCAGGGCCTGCAGGTCGCCGGCCACGCCGACCTGCCGGCGCCCCACGGCCAAGCCGGCACGATGCTGCTCGACCCGGGCTCCATCACCATATCCACTGTCGCCAGCAACGCCGCCACAGGTACCCTCAACGACACCTGGGTCACAGACCAACTGGCCGGCTCCAACCTCACCCTGGCCACTACCGACAGTGGATTGAGCACAAACAACGCTACTCAGGACATCACCGTTAACGCCCCACTCACCTGGGCCAGCCCCTACACCCTCACCCTCAATGCCGGGCGCAGCATCGCCCTCAACCAGAACATCACCGTCAGCGGCGGGGGTGGGCTGACCCTGAATGCCGGGCAGAGCGCCGCGGGGACCAGTACGCTGGCATCGGGAAAGACAGTTGATCTTGGCGGCGGGACGCTGAATTTCAGCAACGGGTTGACCCTGAATGGCACCTTGGCCCACGCGACCCTCCTTGGGACAAGCCTCACCAGCAGCAACGGCAGCCTGGACAACGTCACCATCGGCAGCAGCCTGACCGAGAGCGGCACGCTTTACATGTTGAACAACCTGACCCTGGCCAACGGGGTGGATTTCAACGTCGGCGGTAGCACGGTGTTTTTCAACAGCACCGCCACTGGCATCAACCTGGCTCCCGCGGCCAACTCGGCCACGCTGACGCACACTGGGAGTTTC
>CAINDZ010000513.1 GCA_903847545.1 uncultured bacterium
CCCTGGCCGCAGGCGACGACCACGCCCCCGTCGTGCACCGCCAGGACCGTGCCGGGCTCCCGCGAACCGGGATTCAGCGACATGGGACGGGCCTGCGTGATCTTCAGCATCTGCTCGCCCAGGTAGGTGGTGCAGCCGGGCCACGGTTGCAGGGCGCGCACCTGGTTGTGCACCGTGACCACGTCGCGGTCCCAACGCACGGCCGACAACGCGCGCGTCAGTTTCGGCGCGTACACGGCGCCGCTGTCGTCCTGCGCCTCGGGCACGACCTGGCCCGTCGGCAGCGCGCGCAGCACCTCCAGCAGCAGGTCGGCGCCCTGGCCGGCCAGCCGGTCGAGCAGCTCACCCGCCGTGTCCTCCGGGCCGATGGGCACCGCGCGCACGCCGAGGATGGCGCCGGTGTCGACGCCCGCGTCCATCTTCATGATGGTCACGCCCGACCAGGTGTCGCCGTGCAGGATGGAGTACTGCACGGGCGAGACGCCGCGCCAGCGCGGCAGCAGGCTCGCGTGCACGTTGATGCAGCCGTAGCGGGGACCCGACAGCAGCGGCTCGCGCAGGATGTGGCCGAAGGCGGCCACGATGACGGCGTCGGGCTCGCAGGCCAGCACCTCGGCACTGACCGCGGCGTGCTCGCCCTTGCCGAATTCGCGCACCGGCAGGTGGTGCTCGAGCGCCACCGCCTTCACCGCGGTCGGCAGCAGGTGGCGGCCGCGCCCGGCCGGGCGGTCGGGCTGCGTCACGACCAGCCGCACGTCGAAGCGCGCCTCGACCAGGGCCTCGAGGCTCGGCACCGCGAAGTCGGGCGAGCCCATGAACACGACTCTCATCGGTCGTCCTTTGCTGCGCCGTGGGCGCGATCACCCGCGCGGGCGGATGCGGGTCCGGGCGTCACCGGCGGCGACGCCCGGCGACCGTCGTCAGGCCTGCTCCTGCGTGACGCCCTGGATGGCGCCCTTGGCGACCTCGACCTTGACGTTCTCGGCGATGGTGATGACCACGACGTCGCCCTTGATGTCCTTGACGGTGCCGTAAAGGCCGCCGGTGGTCAGCACGCGGTCGCCGCGCTGGATGGCCTCGAGCATCTTCTTGCGCTGGTCCTGCTGCTTCTTCTGGGGCCGCAGGATCATGAACCAGAAGATGACGATCATCAGCGCGATGAAGCCGAAGTTCAGCAGCGGCGACGGGCCGGCCGGCGGGGTCGCGGCGGCCTGGGCGAGCGGGGTGGCCGAGGCCAGGACGGTCACGGGAATCATGGACATCTCCTTGGTGGGGATGGTCGTCATGGCGCCCCGCAGGGGGGCGTGCCGGGGTCCGTACCGGGGAAACAATGACATCCGGCGGCCCCGGGGGCAAGGCGGGGCCGGTCCCGGCCGATCCGGGGCAAGGCGTGGCCGATCCGGGACTTTCCGGTCCGGGCCTCCGCCCCGCGCGGCGCTCAGCCCTGGCGACGGCGCACGCCGGCCAGGCGGGCGGCCTCGCCCTCCTGCCAGCGCCCCCCTGCCCCGGCGGCGAAGGCGGCAAAGCGCCCCTCTTCCAGGCTCAGGCGGATGCCTGCCATCAGTTCCTGGTAGAAGTGCAGGTTGTGGATGGTCGCCAGCGTCGGGCCCAGCATCTCACGGGCCTGGAACAGGTGCCGGATGTAGGAGCGCGAGTGCCGCGCGCACACCGGGCAGCCGCACTCGCCGTCCAACGGCCGGTCATCCTCGGCGTACTCCTGGTTCTTGACCACCAGGCGCCCGTCGCGCGTCAGCACCGTGCCGGTGCGCGCCATGCGGGTCGGCAGCACGCAGTCGAACATGTCGATGCCCGCCGCCACGCCGGCCAGGATGTCGTCCGGGAAGCCGACGCCCATCAGGTAGCGCGGCTTGCCCTCCGGCAGCAGGCCCGCGGCCAGGTCGGTCATCTCGCGCATGGCCGACGTGGGCTCGCCCACCGACAGGCCGCCCACCGCGTAGCCGGGCAGGTCGAGCTCGCCGATCTCGGCGGCCGAACGGCGGCGCAGCGCCTCGTCGACACCGCCCTGCATGATTCCGAACAGCACGCGCTCCCAGCCGCCGCGCTCGGTGCGCCCGCCGAAGACGTCGCGGCACCGCCGCAGCCAGCGCGTCGTGCGCTCGACCGCGCGCCGCACCTCGGCCGGCTCGGCGCCGTACGGCGCGCACTGGTCGAAGGCCATGACGATGTCCGAGCCCAGCGCCAGCTGGATCTCCATGCTGAGCTCGGGATTGAAGAAATGCCTGCTGCCGTCGAGGTGCGAGCGGAACTCGACGCCGTCGTCCGTGATGCGGTTGAGGTCGCCCAGCGAGAACACCTGGAAGCCGGCGCTGTCGGTCAGCAGCGCGCCGTCCCAGCCCTGGAAGCGGTGCAGGCCGCCGCGGCGCTCGACCAGGCCGTGCCCCGGCCGCAGGTACAGGTGGTAGGTGTTCCCCAGGATGAGCCGCGAGCCCGTGGCCGCCACCTGCTCGAACGTCACGGCCTTGACCGAGCCCACGGTGCCGACCGGCATGAAGACCGGCGTCGGCACCTCGGCGTGGCCGCAGCGCAGCACGCCCAGGCGCGCGCGGCCCTCGCCGCCGGTGACGGTGAAGGAAAACGGCGTGTCCAGCGGCCAGTCGTTCATGCGGTTCCCGTCCCCGTGTCCGTCCCGTCGATGCCCGGCAAGAGCAGCATGCAGTCGCCGTAGCTGTAGAAGCGCAGGCGGCGCGCGACCGCCTCGCCGTAGATGCCCCGCCACGCGTCCCCGCCGGCCAGCGCCGCCACCAGCATCAGCAGCGACGAGCCCGGCAGGTGGAAGTTCGTCAGCAGCCCGTCGGCCGCGGTCACGGTGTCGGGCGGCGCGATGAACAGCCGCGTCGAGCCCGAAACCTCCCAGTGGCCGCCCCGGCGCACGGCGCCACCGGTGAAGAAGCCGCCCGGTTCGGCCGTCCAGGCGTCGCCGTCGTTCGCCTGCGCCGGCAGCGGCAGCCGGGCCGCGGTCTCCAGCACGCGCAGGGCCGTGGTCCCCACCGCGATGACGCGGCCGCCCGCGGCCCGCGTCGCGGCCACCGCGGCCGCGGTGGAGTACGGCAGCGTGATCGCCTCGGCGTGCAGGCGCCGCGCCGCGACCTGGGCCGCGGTCGGGGGCTGGAACGTGCCCGGCCCCACGTGCAGCCGCACGCGTGCCGTGCGCACGCCGCGCGCAGCCAGCGCCTCGAGCACGCCGGGCGTGAAGTGCAGCCCCGCCGTCGGCGCCGCCACCGAGCGCGCCGCCGCCTCGTCCGCGGCCGCGAACACGGTCTGGTAGCGCTCGCGGTCGGCCGCCTCGCGCGCGTCGCCGGCGGCCTCGCGCCGGATGTACGGCGGCAGCGGCATGTGCCCGTGGCGCAGCGCCAGCTGCGGCAGGCCCGGCGCCGCGACGGTGACGAAGCCGTCGTCGTCGCGCCCGGTCACGACCAGCGCCGGCGCCCCGTCGCCAGCCCCGGCGCCGTCGCCGGCATCGGCCAGCCGCAGCACCTGCCCCGCGCGCAGCCGCCGCGCCGGGCGCGCCATCGCCTTCCAGGCGTCGGCGCCCGCGGCCGGCTCGACCAGCAGGATCTCGACGCGCCCGCCGGTGTCCTCGCGACGGCACCACAGCCGGGCCGGCAGCACCCGGCTCTCGTTGAGCACCAGCAGGTCGCCCTCGCGCAGCAGCGAGGGCAGCGCGGCGAACGGCTGCTCGCCGTGGACGCGACCGCCGCCGCCGACCACGAGCAGGCGCGAGCCGTCGCGCTGCGCGGCCGGCTCCTGCGCGATGAGTTCCGGGGGAAGTTCGAACTGGTAGCCGGGATCGCCGTCGTGCATCGGTGCGCGCGTCCTACAGCAGCCGGGCCTGGGTGCCGTCGCCGTCGCCGCCGTTGGCTTTCGCGGCGGGCGGCTCCATGCCCAGGTGGCGCCAACCCCGGGCCGTCAGTTCGCGACCGCGGGGCGTGCGCATCATCAGGCCCGTCTGGATCAGGAACGGCTCGACGACGTCCTCGAGCGTGTCGCACTCCTCGCCCAGGCTGACGGCCAGGTTCTGCACGCCGACCGGCCCGCCGGCGAAATGGTTGGCCATCAGGCCCAGGTAGCGCAGGTCCAGAGGCTCGAGACCGAGCGCGTCGACGCCCAGCCGGTTCAGGGCCGCGTCGGCGGCCGCGCGGTCGATGGTGGCGTGCCCGTCCACCTGCGCGAAGTCGCGCACGCGCCGGAGCAGGCGGTTGGCCGCGCGCGGCGTGCCGCGGCTGCGGCGCGCGATCTC
>CAINDZ010000514.1 GCA_903847545.1 uncultured bacterium
CGCCCGCGGCCAGGCGCGAGGCGGCCTCGCGGAACGCGTTCCGGTCGTAGCCCTTGCGGCGGATGGGAATGGCGTCCAGCCAGCGGAAGAAGCGGCCGCCCAGCCAGTCGGGCTTGAAGAGCTCGGCTTTGGCCAGCGTGTGGATGGGGCCGCGGCGGAACGTGCCGGCCACCAGCGGCGGGTCCCACAGGCTGATGTGGTTGACCGAGACGATGCAGCCGCGCGGGATCGGCAGGCCGTGGTTGCCGTACTCGACCATCCCGAAGAAGCGGGTCGCCGCATCCATGGCGCCGTAGGCCAGGCGGTAGCGCGGCGGCAGCTCGCGGCGCGCGAGCTTCGGGTCCAGGTCCAGCGCGGCGTCCAGCGTCGGGTTGACCAGGCAGGCCCGCGCGCACAGCTCGTTCTGCTGCTCGAAGGTCAGCTCGCTGCTGTCGACGACGAACGCGTCGGGCGAGATCTGCAACGGGCTCACGGCGCGCTCGCTGTCCTGGCGGTCGCGGTCGGCCAGCTCGCGGACGAGCCCGTCGCGATCGACCTCCACCCCGCGCTCCCGGAACTGGCGCCAGCGCCGGTCGGCGCGCGCCTCGGGCGAGGCCGACAGGTGGATCTTGGCGGTGGCCAGGGGGAACACGACGCTGCCGATGTCGCGACCCTCCATGATGACGCCGCCGCGGCGGCCCATGGCCTGCTGGCGCTCGACCATCAGGCGCCGCACCTCGGCATGCGAGCTGACGAGCGAGACGGCGGCCTCGACCTGCGGCGTGCGGATGGCACGCGAGACATCCTCGCCGTTCCACAGCACGGTGGTTTCGCCGCGCGACGGCTGCAGCTCGAGCCGCGCCGGCGCCAGCAGCGCGACCAGGCCGGCCTCGTCCCCCGGCTCGACGCCGGCGGCCAGCGCGGCGCACGTCAGCGCGCGGTACATGGCGCCCGTGTCGATGTAGAGCAGCCCGAAGCGGCCGGCCAGCGCGCGCGCCGTGCTGGACTTGCCCGAGCCGGCGGGGCCGTCGATGGCGATGACCGCGTCGCGCGGCAGCAGGGCGGGGTCGCCCGCGGGCAACTCGTCGGGGTGTTTCCAGGCCATCAGAGGTCCCGGCCGACGGCGCGGGCCACCGCCCGGCAGGAGGCGGCGAGCTCGCCGAATTGCGCCGGGTCCAGGCTCTGGACGGCGTCGCTGAGCGCGGCGTGCGGGTCGGGATGCGTCTCGATGAGCAGGCCGTCGGCGCCGGCCGCGACCGCCGCGCGCGCGAGGGCGGCGACGAAGCGCGCCGAGCCGGCGGCGTGGCTCGGGTCGACGATCACCGGGAAGTGGGTCATCTCGCGCAGGACGGCGACCGAGCCCACGTCCAGCGTGTTGCGCAGCGACGGCTCGAAGGTGCGGATGCCGCGCTCGCAGAAGACGACCTGGCGGCCGCCGGCCGCGAGCACGTGCTCGGCGGCGTGCAGCCACTCGCCCACCGTAGTCATCATGCCGCGCTTGAGCAGCACGGGCTTGCCGCTGCGCCCGGCCTCGCGCAGCAGCGGGAAGTTCTGCACGCTGCGGCTGCCGATCTGCAGCATGTCGGCCTGCGCCGCCACCAGTTCCACGTCGCGCGGGTCCAGCACCTCGGTCACGAAGGGCAACCCGGTGGCCTCGCGGGCCTCGACCAGGTGCCGCAGGCCCTCGACGCCGAGGCCCTGGAAGTCGTAGGGGCTGGTGCGGGGCTTCCAGGCGCCGCCGCGCAACATGACGCCGCCGGCCTCGCGCACGGCGCGGGCGGCGCGGATGACCTGGTCGCGGCCCTCGACGGCGCACGGGCCGCCGATGAGCACGACGCCGGGACCGCCGAAGGCGACGGACCCGACCTGGACGACGGTCGTCGCCTGGCCCGGCTGGCGGGCGGACAGCGGGATGCTGCCGGACATGCGGAAGTCGCTCATCAGGACAGGATCTCCCTCAGCGCCGCGACGCAGCGGTCGTTCTCCTCGGGCAGGCCCACGCTGATGCGCAGGGCGCCCTCTCCCAGCCCGAAGGCGTGCATGGGGCGCACGATGACGCCCTTCATCAGCAGCGAGGTCGTCAGCAGCAGCGCCGACTTCATGCGGTCGGGGCAGCCCCCGCAGCGCACCAGCAGGAAGTTGGCCTGGCTGGGCACGACCTGGAAGCCGATGGCCTCGAGGTTGCCCGCCAGGCGCTCGCGTTCGCGCGCGTTGCGGCGGGCGCGGTCGGCCACGGCGGCCGGGTTCTGCAGGCAGGCCACCGCCGCCGCCTGGCTGAGCGAGTTCACGTTGAACGGCTCGCGCGTCTTGTGCAGTTCGGTGATGAGGGCCTGGTGGCCGATGCCGTAGCCCAGGCGCAGCCCGGCCAGCGAGTGGATCTTGCTGAACGTCCGCAGCGAGACGAGGTTCGGGTACTCCTCGCGCATCGCCAGCACCTGCGGGTAGTCCTCCGCCGTGACGTACTCATAATAGGCCTCGTCCACGGCGACGACCACCTGCGGCGGGACCTGCTTCATGAAGGCCGTGAACTCGGCGGTCGTGTTGTAGGTGCCGGTCGGGTTGTTCGGGTTGCACACGATGACGAGCTTCGTGTTCGCGTCGATCGCGGCGGCCATCGCCGGCAGGTCGTGGCGGTCGTCGGCGGTCAGGGGCACCGCGCGCCCGCACTCGAAGTGCACGGCCGTCGTCAGCGCGTAGACGATGAAGCTGTGCTGGCTGAAGACGACGTTCTCGCCCGGCGAGACCAGCGCCCGGATGAGGATGTCGATGACCTCGTTGCTGCCGTTGCCGAGGATGATCTCCTCGGGCCTGACGCCGAGGCTGGACGCCAGCACCTCGGTCAGTCGGAAGGCCGACGAGTCGGGGTAGCGGTTCAGGTCGCGCGCGGCCTCGGCGATGGCCTCGAGCACCTCGGGCAGCGGGCCCTCGGGGTTCTCGTTGCTGGCCAGCTTGATGACGTCGCCCAGCCCGAGCTCGCGCCGGACCTCGCAGATCGGCTTGCCGGGACTGTACGGGCGGGTGGCGACGATACCGGGACGGAACAGGCTCTTGAAGTCGATCATCGGTGGCCTCCGGCTCGATGCTTCCGCGTCCTGTGCGATCGGCGTCTTCGTCGTTGCCATGTCAGTCGTCACCCCGCGTCGGCTTGCGCGTGGCCTTCCGCGGCCCCCCGGGACGGGCGGGCCGGCCCTTTCCCTGCGCCCGGCCGGCCGGTTTCGCCGCCTTGCGGGCCCGGCGATCTTCGGCCTCGGCGGCCTTGCGCAGGGCGTCCACCTCGGGCGCCGCCAGGCGCCGGAAATCCCCGGCGTGCAGCAGCCCCAGCAGCACCGGCCCGAAGGCGACGCGGTGCAGGCGCGTGACCTTCTGCCCGACGGCGGCGAACATCCGCCGCACCTGGCGGTTGCGCCCCTCGTGCAGCTCCATCACCCAGTGGCGGCCGTCGTGGCGGCGTCCCGGGCGCAGCCGGCACGGCAGGCAGGGCCGGCCGTCCAGCTCGATGCTGCCGTCGGTCAGCGTCGGCAGCAGCTCCTCGGGCAGCGGCTGCGCCAGCTCGATCTCGTAGGACTTCCAGACGCCCGAACGCGGACGGCACAGGGCCTGGTTCAGGGCGCCGTCGTCGGTCCAAAGGAGCAACCCGGTGGACGTCTGGTCAAGGCGGCCGATGGGGACAAAGCGTTCGGGCAGGTCGGCCCGCCGGCGCCACTCGCGCAGGTCGTCCTGGCCGGCCTGGGCCTTCAGGGTGCAGGTGACGCCGAACGGCTTGTGGAAGGCGTAGACGCGCGTGTCCTCGGGCAGGTCCACGGGGCGGCCGTCGACGGCGACGCGGTCGCGCGCGGGGTCGACCCGGCGCCCGAGGTCGGTCACGACCTTGCCGTCGATGGTGACGCGCCCCGCGGTGACCAGTTCCTCGACGGCGCGACGCGAGCCGTGCCCGGCGCGCGCCAGGAAGCGGTTCAGCCGCATGCCGGGGTCGTCGGGGGTCATCGGTCCTCTTCGTCGTCGGGTGCAGACGCCTGGTCTTCGGGTTCGGTCGCCTGGTCGTCGGGCGCCGACGCGTCCTCGCCGTCGTTCGCGACACCTTCGTCCTCGGCGGCTTCCTCGCCGTCGAGGCCGACCGAGATCTCCTCGGCGCCCTCGGCCACGCTGGTCTCGGGCGCGGCGAAGTACTCCTCGAGCTCCTCGTCGGTGACCTCGCGGCCGATGCGGCTGGCGAACTCCTTCAATTGCTCGCGGTCGTCGAGCACGCCCTCGAGGGCGGGCAGGTCGGGCAGCTGTCCGAGGCCCTTGAGGCCCATGTGGTTGAGGAACTCGCGGGTCGTGCCGTAGAGCAGCGGGTTGCCGACGCTCTGCGAGCGGCCCACCACGGTGATGAGGTTGCGCTCGGTCAGCGTGCTGATGGCGCCGCTGCTGTTGACGCCGCGGATCTCGTCGATCTCCAGCCGGGTGATGGGCTGGCGATACGCGATGATGGCGAGCACCTCGAGCCCGGCCTTCGACAGCCGCGTGAAGCTGCGCGACTTCAGGAGGTTGTCGACCAGCGGCGCGAACTCGGGGCGGGTGGCGATCTGCCAGCCGCCGCCGAACTCGACGACGGTGAACGCGGAGCCGGCGGTCGTGTAGTCCTGCTCCAGTTCGGCGATGGCGGCGCGGATCTCGGCGTTCTCGCGCTCGGGGAAGATCTTCTTCAGCCGCGCGATGGTCAGCGGGCTGTCGGTGGCGAACAGCAGGGCTTCCAGTTCCCTCTTCAAGGTTCCATCTCCAGGGCGCTCAGGTCCCGCGTTCGTCGTGGCTAGTCCTCTTCGTCTTCCTCGTCGGCATCGTCATCGTCGTCGTCGAAGTCCTCGTCGTCGTCATCCCAGTCCTCGTCGTCATCCTCGTCGTCCCAGTCCTCGTCGTCGTCGAAATCCTCGTCGTCGTCGGACTCGTCCTCGTCCTCGTCGGCGTCGTCGCCGTCGGATGACGCGGCCTTCACGGGCTCGCTGGCGGTGTCGGCGGACGCTTCCTCGTCGTCGCTGTCGTCGCCGTCGAAGTCGTCGTCATCGTCGTCCCAGTCCTCGTCGTCATCGTCGTCGTCATCCCACTCGATGTCGTCGTCATCGTCGTCGGCCTCGTCCTCGTCGGACCAGGCCTCCTCGTCGTCGTCCAGGACGGCGGTGGCGGCCTCGGCGGCCTCGGACACTTCGGGGCGGTCGGCGGCGACAATCTCGCCGGGCTCGGGACGACGCAGCCAGATGGGACCCAGGGGTTCGGTTTGTACGAACACGAGACGACCTCGCTTGACCATCTCCAGGATGGCGATGAAGGTGACGACGACTTCCATCTTGATGGTGTCGTCGGAGAACAGTTCCTCGAAACGGACCAGGGAACCCTCGCCGGTGCGCGCGGCGATCAGGTCGATCTTCTCGTCGACGGTGAACGGCTCGCGCACGATGTCGTGCACGGGCCGCTTGCGCACGCGGTCATAGATGCCGGCCAGCGCGGCCAGCAGGTCGAACATCTCGATGCGGAGCTCGGGCTCGACCGCCAGGTCGTTCGTGAACGGGAAGCGCATCTGGCGGGTGTGGTACTGGCGCCGCTCGTCCTCGCGCTCCTGGAAGGCGTTCGCCGCCTCCTTGAACCGCTTGTATTCGAGCAGGCGACGCACGAGCTCGGCGCGCGGATCCTCCTCCTCCTGCTCCTCCTCGTCCACGCGCGAGGGCATGAGCATCTTCATCTTGATGACCAGCAGCGTCGCCGCCATCGCGATGAACTCGCCGGCCTGGTCGAGGCTGATGGACTGCATCACCTCGATGTGGCGGATGAACTGGTCGGTGATGCGCGCGATCGGGATGTCGTAGATGTCCACCTGGTCCTTGTCGAGCAGGTAGAGCAGCAGGTCGAGCGGGCCCTGGAAGCCGGTCAGCTCGATCTGGTACGCCGCGCTGGAGCGGAAGTAGTCGAGCTCGGGCGGGAGCGCGTCGAGGTTCCACGTCTCGGGGCCGCCGCGCTCGCGGCGGACCGGCGCCTGCGCGGCGCCGTCCGCGGCTTCGTCGTCCGCCACGTCGTCGGCCGCGTCCATGGCCTCGGCGGCTAGGAGCGCCTCGTCGTCGCGGGCGGCGCCCGGCGGGTTGTCGTTCTGCACGTCGCTGTCCTGCACGTGGTCCTCTCCGCGGCCTTCCATCTAGCCGATGCCCATCGCGTCATGGACGCGTGCCATGGTGTCCTTCGCCAGCGCGCTCGCGCGCTCGCAGCCCGTGGCGATGATCTCGTCCAGGCGGGCGGGGTTCGCCTCGTAGCCCGCGCGGCGCTCGCGCAGCGGCTCGAAGTGGGCGATGGCGCCCTCGGCCAGTTGCTTCTTGCAGTCGACGCAGCCGCGCGCGGCGGTGCGGCACTCCTCGGCGACCTGCGGCACGGCCTCGGGCAGGAACTTCTGGTACCAGGTGTAGACGCCGCAAACCTCGGGATTGCCCGGGTCGCTGCGCCGCAGCCGCGCCGGGTCCGTGAACGCTGGCTTGATCTTGTCGCGGATCTCCTGCGGCGAGGCCGAGATCTCGATCGTGTTGCCCATCGACTTGCTCATGCGACCGCCGTCGGTGCCGGGGAAGCGCGCGAACTTCGTCACCAGCGCCTCGGGCTCGGGGAAGACCTCGCCGAACAGGAAGTTGAAGCGCCGGCCCATCTCGCGGGTCAGCTCGAGGTGCGGCAACTGGTCCTCGCCCACCGGCACCGCGTTCGCGCGGTAGGCCAGGATGTCGGCGGCCTGCAGCACCGGGTAGCCCAGGTGCCCGAAGCTGAACTCCGCGCCCATGTTCAGGTCGCGCACCTGCTCCTTGAAGGTCGGGTTCCGCTGCAGGCGGCCCATGCTGATCATCATGCTCATGAGCAGGAAAAGCTCGGCATGCTCCTTGACCGACGACTGCAGGAACAGCACCGAACGGTCGGGATCCAGGCCGGCGCCCAGCCAGTCGAGGAACATCTCGCGGCTGTTCGCGCGGATCTCGCCCGCCTTGTCGAGGGCGGTGGTCAGCACATGCCAGTCGGCGACCATGAAGCGGCAGTCGTAGGTGTCCTGCAGGCGGACCCAGTTCTCGAGGGCGCCGGTATAGTTGCCCCAGTGCAGGCGGCCCGTGGGGCGCATCCCGCTGAGGATGACGGGGCGGCCGGCGGGCTTGGTGGCGCTGCCGCCGACGGGCTTGGAGTCACTCAAGTCTAGGCCTTTCCATCAGTTGGCGAGCTGGCGCCGGTGCGCGGCCTCCCGGTCCGGGGCCGTGGACCGCAAACAGTACCATCGGCCCGGGGCCCTGTCAAAGGCCCCCCGGGCGGGGCGTCGGCCGGCGTCACCGGCGACCGGAACGGGGATGGGCCGCGCGCCAGGCCTCGGCCAGCCAGGCCCGGTCCACATGCGTGTAGATCTCGGTGGTGGAGATGTCGGCGTGCCCGAGCAGTTCCTGCACGACGCGCAGGTCCGCCCCGCCCTCGAGCAGGTGCGTGGCGTAGGAATGGCGCAGGGTATGCGGGGACACGGTCTCGGGCAGGCCCGCCGCGGCGCCGGCCTTCTTCAGGAGCGACCAGACCGACACGCGGGACAGCCGCCCGCCGCGCTGGTTCAGCAGCAGCGCCGGGCTGGGCCGGCGGCCGGCC